>JAGVDA010000543.1 GCA_020058975.1 Thermosynechococcus sp. WC_1
AGTAACATCAAAAGCGACATCAGGATGAATGCTCCAAACGTATAAAATCCTTAGAAAAATTTATAAAACGTTAGTAAATGAAAGTATTAAAGCCCTGAAAACGGTATCTAAGCTTACAAGACTGTATCGAAAGGTTAAAAGAAGTTGAAACTTCGGGCTACAAAAGATATGATCTCGTCGAGTTTGGTAACGATCACTACACTTGATTGCCATAAAAGGAGGTACGGGGTTTGGCAAGAAGACGGAAGCGCAAAAGTCGTCGTCGTCAAGAAGGGCGACGAATCTTAGAATGTGTTCCTCAGTACAGTATTGAAAGTGGCGAAGATAAGCCTGTAACTGCTGCCCGCAAGTTCATCCAGTTACAAGGCATTGCGCCACCTGCGCTTCTTTTAGTGAAACGCAACGAACATACGACTGATCGGTACTTTTGGGCCGAGAAGGGTTTGTTTGGCGCTCAGTATGTTGAAGAGAATCATTTTCTTTTCCCCAGCCTGCGCACAGAAGAAGAGATGCCTTTGGCTCGGGTATAGCATCCTGCTGTAGCCAAGGGTTTTATCTGACTGAGCAAAAATCTGCTTTAAAGTTTGAAATGTTTCCAGGATGGGGACTTGTACAACAATACAGGCTTCCCATTCTGGATATTTTTTTGAACTTAAATTTGTGGCTGCACTGCCTGTCAATTCTGGCCTTCAATTCTGGGCAGGTGACTGCACTAGAATAAAGATGTTGAGACAAGCTTAATCCTCAACGATAAGAAATTTAGATAAAGGTGAAGTATGGCGGCAATTCTTGAATTAACCCATGAAAATATTGAGACGGTTTTGGATGAACTGCGTCCCTACCTCATGGCAGATGGGGGCAACGTGGAACTGGTGGAAGTAGAAGGCCCCGTAGTACGGGTACGGCTTCAGGGCGCGTGTGGCTCTTGCCCTAGCTCAACGATGACGCTCAAGATGGGCATTGAACGAAAGCTGAAGGACAGCATTCCTGAAATTTCTGAGGTTGAGCAGGTTCTTTAGCTGTCTAAGTTAGGGCTGTCGTCAATGCAGCCCTGTTTTAGGCTAGGCCAATGGTTTCTAGGGCGGCTTCTAGGGCGATCGCCACATGAGTCCAGTGAGTGCCGCCCTGACAAAATGCGATGTATGGCTCTCGTAGGGGGCCATCGGCAGAAAATTCAGAGGTGCTGCCGTCAATAAAGGTGCCACCTGCCATCACCAGTTCACTTTCATACCCGGGCATTTCGCCAGGAACCGGATCTAAGTATGCGCCGACGGGAGAGTTTTGCTGAATGGCGCGGCAAAACGCCTTCAGTTTTTCGGGCGAACCCAGCTTGATCGCCTGAATCACATCTCGACGTGGCGCTTCAGGTAAAGGATTAACCGGATAGCCAAGCTGTTGAAAAACAAGCGCCGTCAGGTGATTGCCTTTCATGGCTTCACCCACCATCTGTGGGGCTAAAAATAAACCTTGGAATAGCAGACGATGCTGATCGAAGGTTGCTCCACCGTGGCTACCGATACCAGGGCTGGTGAGGCGATTGCAAGCCGCTTCGACTAAATCTGCACGCCCTGCAATATAGCCGCCTGCCGTGGCGATTGTGCCGCCAGGATTTTTAATCAGTGAACCCGCTATTAAGTCTGCACCCACAGCGGTTGGCTCTTGGGTTTCTACAAATTCGCCGTAGCAGTTGTCTACAAAGCAAACCGTAGTGGGGTTTTGCTGTTTGACCAGCGAAACAATTTTTTCGATGTCTTGAATGCTGAGGCTAGGTCGCCAAGCATAGCCACAGGAGCGCTGAATATGTACCAGGCGCGTATGGGGCTGAACCGATTGAGCGAGTGCCTTCCAGTCCATCATCCCTTCAGACGTTAGTTCAAGCTGGCGGTAGTGAATGCCAAAGTCAGTGAGAGAGCCTTGGCCTTGCCCGCGCAGCCCAATTACTTCTTCGAGGGTGTCGTAGGGTGCGCCTGCGACTGCCAACATCTCATCACCAGGGCGGAGAACGCCAAAGAGGGCACAGGCGATCGCATGGGTACCCGAAACAAACTGGACTCGCACTGCAGCGGCTTCTGCACCCATAATTTCAGCAAAAACCTGATCTAGCACCTGACGACCTAGGTCATCATGCCCGTAGCCCGAGACGCTGGCAAAGTGGTGAGTCCCGACCCGATGATGGCGGAAAACCCTCAAAACTTGGCGTAGGTTTTCCTTGACTTGAGCGTCAATTTTAGAAAAGATAGGGGTGAGTATATTTTCTGCGGACTGTAACTGCGCACTCGCGTTTGACATGTGAATCATTAAGCAGAAATGTTAATTTGGTTTACAAATGTTAATATGCGTGAGAATAGTTTGAGCTAAATCCAGAAGCTGCCCCTACCTATTGCAGACAGCAAGGCTTAAGCGGCCTTGTTTGTCATCGCGTCAACATCGAGCCTAAAGGCTAGAGGTAAAGGCTACCGCAGATGAAGCTCACCCTGTCAACTTTTACTGAAAGGTCTTTGGATGACTGCTGCAACAACCTCTACAAAACCGCCGATTTCTTGGCCTGTCGTTTTTTTTATGGCGGCCATTCACGTTGGCGCTCTATTTGCGCTGCTGCCGAGCAACTTTAGCTGGAATGCCGTTGGGCTAATGCTTGTGCTGCACTGGATTACAGGCGGATTAGGCATCACGCTAGGATGGCACCGCCTACTCAGTCACCGTAGTTTTGTGACCCCTAAGTGGCTAGAGTATTTCTTTGCCTTTTGTGGGGCTTTGGCCTGTGAGGGTGGAATCATTGAGTGGGTTGGCCTCCATCGCAACCATCACGTCTACTCCGATCAAGAAAAAGATCAGCACAATTCAAACTTTGGCTTCTGGTGGAGCCATATGGGCTGGATGCTACGAGATGTAGCAGCAAAGAAAGACGTTGAGAAGCTCACCAAAGACATTAACCAAGATCCGTTCTACAGATTCTTAGATACCTACTTTTTGCCTATCCAGATTGCATTTGGCGTAGTGCTATATGCGTTTGGCGGCTGGTCGTTTGTGGTTTGGGGCATTTTTATGCGCCTAGTGCTGGTGTATCACTGCACTTGGTTTGTAAACAGCGCCACTCATAAGTTTGGCTACCGCACCCATGAGTCTGGCGATAAGTCTACTAACTGCTGGTGGGTCGCCCTTTTAACCTACGGCGAAGGCTGGCACAACAATCATCATGCGTTTCCTCATTCTGCCCGTCACGGTTTGCAGTGGTTTGAGATTGACACAACCTGGATGATGATTTCTTTACTGAAAAGCTTGCGCTTGGCTACAAAGGTGCGGCTTGCGGAGATTCGACCAGTAGCATAGGCTCGGCTGCGCTAAAACTAGAACAAGCTAAAAATTCAGTTTCGCTTCTTTAGCTTCTAAACCGTTGTTGTTCTGCTAATCTGCTTAGATTTAGCGTGAAAACACGAGTTTAGAAGCTTTTTTAATCTAGGTGAAGCTTTAAGTACGTCTACGGTCGAGTTTTTACCATACTCACTAAGACAAAGGGTTAACGCTATCGTGGTAGCTGAGGTATCGCCCTTTGCATCCCCATGAAAGATTTTTCGATTCAGGCTCCCTTTGAACCGCTGGGCGACCAACCTAAGGCGATCGCCCAGCTCACCACGTCTCTCCAATCTGGCAACCAATACCAAACCCTCCTAGGCGCAACGGGTACAGGCAAAACCTTCACCGTTGCCCAAGTGATTCAAAAAATTGGTAAGCCCACCCTGGTCTTAGCCCACAACAAGACCCTAGCGGCTCAGCTTTGCAACGAACTGCGGGAATTTTTTCCTAATAACGCCGTTGAGTATTTTGTCAGCTATTACGATTACTACCAGCCCGAAGCCTATATTGCCGTTACCGATACCTACATCGAGAAAACGGCTTCGATTAATGAAGAAATAGACATGCTGCGTCACTCTGCCACGCGCTCTTTGTTTGAGCGTAAAGACGTGATTGTAGTGGCTTCGATTAGCTGTATTTATGGGCTAGGGATGCCCTCTGAATATCTCAAAGCTTCCATTCCGCTGATGGTGGGGACGGAGGTGAATCAGCGGCAGTTACTGCGATCGCTCACCAATATCCAGTACACCCGTAATGATATAGACCTGGGACGCGGCTGCTTTAGGGTACGAGGGGATGTGCTTGAAATTGGCCCCGCCTATGAAGATCGCATTGTGCGGGTTGAGTTTTTTGGAGATGAAATTGACGCGGTGCGGCTGGTGGATCCGGTCACAGGGGAAATTTTGCAGAGCTTGGATGGACTCAATATTTACCCTGCCCGTCACTTTGTGACCCCGACGGATAAGTTGGAGGCGGCGATCGCCGCCATTGACCTCGAAATGCAGGAGCAGGTCGCCCATCTTGAACGTGAAGGTAAACTACTCGAAGCTCAGCGCCTAAGCCAGCGCAGCCGCTATGACCTAGAGATGTTACGGGAGGTAGGCTATTGCAACGGCGTTGAAAACTACTCTCGTCATCTGGCGGGACGTAATGCAGGCGACCCACCGGAGTGTCTGGTGGATTATTTCCCGAAGGACTGGCTGTTGGTGGTGGATGAATCTCACGTCACGGTGCCGCAGTTGAGGGGGATGTACAACGGCGACCAGGCGCGCAAAAAGGTATTGATTGATCACGGCTTTCGGCTGCCCAGCGCGGCAGATAACCGCCCCCTGAAGTCTGAAGAATTTTGGGAGAAGGTGTCTCAGTGCATTTTTGTGTCTGCGACCCCTGGTGATTGGGAGATCGGAATTTCAGAAGATCGCATTGTGGAGCAGGTGATTCGGCCGACGGGTGTGCTGGATCCGGAGCTGTTTGTGCGACCGACGGAGGGGCAAATTGATGACCTGCTGGGCGAAATTCAAAAGCGGGTGCAGTTGAGTGAACGTACTTTAGTCACAACGCTGACTAAGCGCATGGCAGAGGATTTGACTGAGTATTTTCAAGAGCGCGGCATCCGAGTGCGGTATCTTCACTCAGAAATCCAGACGATTGAGCGCATTGAGATTTTGCAGGATTTGCGCAAGGGCGTTTTTGATGTGCTGGTGGGGGTAAACCTTTTGCGAGAGGGGTTGGATTTGCCGGAGGTTTCTTTGGTGGCGATTTTAGATGCCGATAAAGAAGGGTTTTTACGGGCGAAGCGATCTCTCATTCAAACCATTGGTCGCGCGGCGCGTCACGTTGCAGGGCAGGCCATTCTTTATGGCGATAATCTGACGGATAGTATGGCTGCTGCGATCTCTGAAACAGAGCGACGGCGAGCGATTCAGCAGGCGTACAACGAGAAACACAACATTACGCCTACTTCTACTAAATCTCGATCTGGCAATGCAATTTTGGCATTTTTAGATGTGTCTCGTCGCCTCAATGCCCAGGATCTCGAAACGGTCTTTGAACAGGTAGATGAATTACCACTCGAAGATATCCCGATGCTAATTCAGAAGCTAGAGGCGCAGATGAAAGAGGCTGCGAAGAATCTGGAGTTTGAAGAGGCAGGGAAATTCCGCGATCGCATTAAGCTGCTGCGGGAAAAGCTAATCGGCAACCGGAACTAAGTCGGTGCAGAGTGCCCAGTGGTCTGGAATCAGATCACCTTTTTAGAGATTCGGACTTATCCGCTGGGTTCAAAACCGCACTGCCAGCTAGAGACATTTCAGCGTTTACTGAGGAGGCCGTACAATCATCTCCTCAAGCAGTCGCGTTTGGGTTTTGGGGTTGTAGCCAATCAGTTTGATGTAGCTGCGAGGGTTCGCCTTAACGCAGTCCATAATTCCTTCCACCGCTCTCGCTGCATTCTCAGGGGCTTGACTCCAAGGCCAGCTTCGCCAAATATTGCCAGATTTTTCTCGCGGTGACGCGATCTCTAAACTGAGCCGTCCACCCTTTCGTAAAGATTGCTCTAGCAATCTCTCAATATGGGCAATGGAGACATGACTAGGCCAGTCTTTGGGTGGCGTAACCGCCGCGAAGTCAACAGCAGCGTTATGCTCTAGCGGACGCTCTACAAAAGATGATTTTTGACCATTTTGAACCGGATTCTTGGGTGCGGCGGATTCTGCCGTTACGCCTTGCCCAGAGACATACGCTTGGGCAAGCTGCGATCGCACCAGTCGATTCTGCTCTGTCACCATCTCAGAACCCAGCCCAATTAGGTGTTCTAAGGTCACTTGTGCCCTTCCTGCGCTCAGAGTTTTGTCGGGGTTATTGACCAGATGAGAAGACACACGGTCTACCCCAACCTGTCGAATAAATGCACGAACCTGCTCATCGTAAACCCGCGATCGCAGGGCACCAAAGAAGTCTACAGACTGATTCGGGAACGTTGCCACCAGCCTGTCTACATCGGCAGCAGACAGACGATCTTCTTCAAAAATGCCAGCGACGATGCCAAGGCGATCTTCTAGAGAAGGTTCCCAGTAAAATTTGTCCATGCGCCCATCTCGTACCAAGGGCGCATAGAGGGTCGAAAAGTCATTCCCTGTCACAATAATGGGCACCCGTGGCGTGGGTTCGGTTTCGTAGCTGCCTGGGAGCTGTACGTCGGTTGGGTTATCGGCAATATTCATCAGTGTACCGTTCACAAGCTGGGTGTTAACGGTGTACTGCGTCGTTTTATCAATGCGACCCGCGCCAGCATCTAAGTCATTAATGAGCAGCACACACATCTTGCCGCGCACTTTAATCAGATCGGCTGCTTCTCGATAGCGCGAACGAATTAGCCGCACCGGATCGCCTGCATCAGGGCTTTCTAGTTCACCTGCTGACATCCGCACCGGCTCAATGCCCATGAGCTTAAACACCAGCTCACACTGAAACGACTTCCCCTCGCCCTTGCGTCCATGCACGCCCAAAATGACCGGAACCCGAACGCCGGGTAGATCCATAAAGTTTTTGGTAATGTGAATCGCAACTTTATCGAGAAAGCGAGGTGAGACGTAATAACTCATTGCAGATTCAGCGTGTAGACCATTCCTATTATGAAGGGTGGTGCGTCCCCTAAAAGGATTAATCTCATGGGTTTCAGCTTTATCTCTTGAAAACAGAAATAGTATACTGTATACAAAGACTCAGTTTTTAATCAGTTGCCATGTTAAGTTAAAGCGCTGTTTGAAAGCATTTAGTTATAGAGCAAAAAATTGTCATGACCGTTATTTCAATGCTTTCAGTTAACTGCGATCGCCTCAGCCGCAGTCTATTCCAGCTTGCAGAAATTGGGAAGCTGCCCAATGAAGGGGTCTGTCGCCTTGCGTTTAGCACAGAAGACATGCTGGCACGACAGTTGGTGCAGTCGTGGATGGTAGAAGCGGGCATGACCGTCCGCATAGACAGGGCAGGGAATATCATCGGTCGGTACGCAGGGCGTTCTGAATCAGCAGCGGCTTTAGCGACAGGCTCTCATATAGATACGGTTCCGGTGGGAGGCCGCTATGACGGCTGCTTGGGCGTATTGGCAGGCATTGAGATGGTGCGGGTGCTGCAAGAGAACAATGTGAGACTACACCACCCGATTGAAGTGATTGTATTTACCGATGAAGAGCGCTCGGTCATTGGCGCAAAGGCCATGGCAGGGGAAATTCAAGAAGGCCCAGACTACTACGCGCGTTTAGATGGCACTTCTATTCAAACTTGTCTAAGCAAAATTGGTGGGGCCTGGTCACAAATTGCCACGGCAAAACGCGATCACACTGAGGTTGCGGCCTTTGTAGAGCTGCACGTTGAGCAGGGCGGCGTGCTAGAGAACATGGGTACCGCCATTGGAGTTGTAGACGGCATTGTGGGTCAGTATCGTTTTGCCGTTACCGTTGTAGGCCGGATGAATCACGCGGGTACCACGCCAATGAATATGCGTAAAGATGCGCTGGTTGCTGCTGCGCAGGTGGTGCTGGCGGTCAACAAAATTGCAGTAGAAACACCAGGCGAGCAGGTTGCAACTGTGGGCTGCTTAAATGTTTCACCCAATGCGACCAATACGGTTCCAGGCAGGGTAGACCTTAGAATTGACCTACGCGATCTCTCTCAGGCACATCTAGAATTTTTGGTTACGCTGATGGAGAAAGAATTTGCGGCGATCGCCACTGCCACCGACACCCAAATTACAATGCGCGAAACGCTCCATATTTTGCCTACCCTCGCTGCACCTCACATTAAAGAGACGATTCAAGAAGTCTGTGAGAAAGCAGGATTGAGCTACCTCCACCTCCCCAGTCGTGCCGGACACGATGCCCAAGAAATCGGGCGCTTTACCGAGATGGGCATGATTTTTGTGCCTAGTCGAGACGGACTAAGCCATTCTGAAGCGGAATATACATCACCTGAGCAGTGCGCCCAGGGTGCAAACGTACTGCTACAGACTTTTCTAGAGTTAGATCGGCGATACGCCATTCGACCTACCGCGCCCAGTAAATAACGTATTTTTCAATCACGGCAAAGAAGCCGTACAGCAAAATTCCCAACACAGCTAGCCCCAGCAGTGCAGCAAATGCCAGCGGTACATCAAAGCTGGAGCTGGCCTGAACAATGAGATAGCCCATGCCGCCATTGGATGCGACAGACTCTGAAATAACAGAACCCACAAAGGCAAAGGATGCGGCAATTTTGAGAGAGGCAAACAGGTACGGTAGGGTATGAGGCCAGCCGACTTTCTGAAAAACCTCAACCTGAGACGCACCCAGCGATCGCAGTACGTCCTTCATTTCTGGCTCTACGGTATCTAGTCCCAGCGCCACATTGACGGCAATGGGGAAGAAGGCCAGCAGAAAAGCCGTCAGGATTGCCGGAATTTCGTTTGCTCCAAACCAGACTGCTAACAGTGGCACAAGCGCAACCTTGGGAATGGTATTAAACCCCACCAGCAGCGGATACAGCGTGAGGTAGGCGAATCGAGAATAGCCGATGGAAAAGCCTAGGATTACTCCGGTGGCGATCGCCAGCCCAAAGCCCAGTAACGTCGTCACTAAGGTTCGCCAGCCAGCCGCGAGAAGCTGTGGGTTGTACTGCACCGTGGCCTCCACAATTTTAGAAGGCGCAGGGAGCGTAAAGGGCGGAATCTTAAAAATGAGAACCGCCAGCTCCCATAAGACAAATAAAAGAACCGTCGCAACGAAGGGGAGCAAAAAAGTCCCCGTCTTCGACTTCATCATTTTGCTAATATCCATGACCATCAGCCTTGAGAAGTGGGCAGAAAACCGGACTAATTATGGTGAATATGACTGCGGATCTCGGAAAAAAGGTGATTAAATTCGTCCGACAGCTCCATTTCCAAAGTCCGAGGACGGGGCAAGTTTATCTTGACCGTGCGAATAATATTGCTGGGGCGAGGCCCCATGACGTAAACCGTATCTGACAAAAAGACCGCTTCGCGAAGATCGTGGGTAATTAAAATACCCACACAGCGCACCTTCATCCAGAGCTGTTGAAGCATTCCCCACATTTCTTCGCGGGTGAAGGCATCCAAGGCTCCAAATGGCTCATCCAGTAGCAAAATCTCTGGCTGGTGAATGAGTGAGCGGCACAAAGAAGCCCGTTGGCGCATCCCGCCCGACAACTGCCACGGATACTGCTTCTGAAAGTCTTGGAGGCGCACGGTCGTCAATAGATCCTGTGCCATCTCCGCGAACTGAGCTTTCTTTTGCTTATATTCCCGCTTGTAGGGCTGTACTACCTCAAGAGGCAGCAGCACGTTGTCAAGAGTCGTTCGCCAAGGCAGCAGTACCGGATTTTGGAACGCAATACCCACGTTTTTGAGCGGCTTTTTAATTTTGTCGCCCCGACAGCGAATTTCTCCAATCGGGGCAGGGCTTAACCCTGAAACCATTCTCAAAATAGAGGTCTTGCCGCAGCCGCTTGGCCCTACAAAAGAGACAAACTCACCAGGCTTAATCGAAAGATGAACATCATCAATAATGCGCCGCATCGACCCTTCAAAGGGGTACTCTAGCCCCACATGATCAAACTCTAAAAGCGGCGGCTGATCGACAGTGGGGGCAGCAGTAGACGTGGAGGCAACTAGGGGCTGAGCCATAACTTTAGGGGGATAAAAGACATTTAAGATAAAGGCTTGCGCTCTGCGGCAGGTGGCGCTTGGCGTTCGGCTTTAGGTGGCAAAAATTGATCGGTAAAAACGTCTGCGACCTTAGGGCTACCCGGCAGCTTAAATCCTGTAACCGTTTGGTCAATGCTCTTCTGAAGGCGCTTTGGATCGCTGTCACCAAGACCGATGCGATCAACTTCAGGTGACAAAAACATCCGCTCTAGAGCAATCTGAAGGCGAGCTTTTTCTGCCTCACGGCTGATAAGTTTGCTTGGATCTGCGGCAACTACTGCATCCAAGCCAGCGGTGGGGTCTTTGATAACGTCTTGCACACCCTTCAGATATGCCTTGACAAAAGATTTTACAACTTCGGGATTTTTGTCAATATAGTCAGCTTTTGCCAAAATGGCGTTGCCGTAGAAATCTAACCCTGACTCGTCATAGTAGAACACCTGAAGGTCGTCCATTTTCTTCCCTCCCTTCAGCAAGCTCGGAATCACTGAAGTTGAAAACCCGCTGACTGCATCCACCTGCCCCTGAAGCAAAAAAGTTTCCCGCAGCTTTGGCTCCATCGTCATCCAAGTCACAGAGTCAGGCGCGATGCCTACTTCTTTAGCAAACAGTGGGAAGAGCTTACGAGGCCCATCGCCTGCTGGCGCACCTAGCTTTCTAGTCGCTAAATCTTTCGGTGTTGCAATGCCTTTATCTTTGAATGTCACAATTGCAAATGGCGCACGGTTTTGAATCATTGCAACGGCCTTGATTTTCTCAGCAGGATTTTTACTGTTGAACTCAAGAGTGTTGTATATGTCGCTAAACGCAAGGTCAAATTTGCCAGTGCCCAGCTTACTAATAGTGTCGTTGTTGCCAAACCCTCGCTCAAAGCTGACATCAAGCCCTTCTTGCTTAAAGTAGCCTTTGTTAATTGCAACCACTAGGGGCGCATCCAAGCTTTGCATTAAAAACGAAAGCTGCACCCGAATCGCTTTTAAATCCTTACTGGCGGGACTAGATGCTGCTGGACTTTCGCTTCCTCCAGAGGCATTGGGAGCGCTAGATGACTGCAAACATCCGCCAAATGCTAGCGAGAACAGCAAAAATATTCCTAGTCCAAAAAAACGCTTCATACTAAATTTCACTCTTCACAAGACAGTTATTTTTAGACACAAAGATATTTTATTTAGGCAAAGTTGACTCTATATACCTAAAATTTATGACTCTATTGAGACATTTTTATTGAACTTTTTTACGAAATAATATAGATAATCGCTCAAAATCAAATTTTGCTAGAAACATAGCGCCTAAGATTGTTGTTGGATAATATTTTTATCAGTATTCTGTATACAGACTCTCAAAATCTAAGGGTAAGAGTCTAATATTTCTGTAGCAAAGAATACTTTTTTGAATGGTAAAGGGTAGAAAATGTGACTCAAAAGTCCAGTTTTGTTGACTTTAACTTAGTAGAGGCAGATACACCTCAAATTAAAAATGCTTGTGTGATCAGAGAGAGGAAATAAAGTGACCAAGCCCTTTATTTGCCGAACTATTAGGCATAAGAATCACATTCATTGTTTTTGAAGCCGCACTATGTCTTGCCGTAATTGAAATATTTTGTATTAGGTATTCGAGAATACAGATAGGATAAACATTCTCTTTCTAAGATTCTGCATACAGAATACAAGAAATAATAAATCAGCTATCAATAGCTTGTTTAGCCCTTCGGGTTAAAGCTGATTCTGTTCGTGTTAGATCGTTTTTGGTCTAATGCTTTTTTAGGGTGTGAGGAAATAGCTTGTGAAAAATCTACGAAAATCTTGGATGGGGATACCCATCGCTACTTTGGCTGTCTGCTTGATGAATCAGGCTGTTGTGATTGCAGAGTCTTCTGCGATATCAGAAGTGCCGTCGTCCACATCCGCTGTGCCGGAGAGCATGATAGGCAACCAATCAGTTCTAGAGGTTCAGCCAGAGAATGCTAGCCCAATCAGCGATCGCATTATTCCACTTTCCAGTTTTACCGCTGCGTCACCGTCGGATGCTGAACCGCAGACTCTAACCAATGCGGAGGTCGTGATTGATCAGGTTACGTCTGTCTCTCAGCTTTCTGATGTGCAGCCTACCGACTGGACATTTCAGGCTTTACAGTCTTTGGTAGAGCGGTATGGGTGTATTGCAGGCTATCCAGACGGCACATTTCGCGGCAATCGCGCCGCAACGCGCTATGAGTTGGCGGCGGCGCTGAATGCGTGTTTGGATCAGGTGAGCGATCGCTTTGCCAGCAAAGAAGACCTTGCTACAGTCAAGGCGTTACAAGAAGAATTTAGGGCAGAACTTTCCACCCTCAAAGGTCGAGTCGATGGACTAGAAGCCCGTACCAAAACCCTAGAAGCGCAGCAGTTCTCAACGACAACAAAGCTTTCGGGTTTAGTCTGGTTTAACCTCACAGGCGCGTTTGCAGACCGAAGTGTACTGGCAGAACGCCCCTTGAGCCGAAACGTAAACGTAGCACCCCCGCGAGGCCCTAACGGCGTTCCCCAGAGAGTCTCTTATAGCGATCCGAATGTCACCTTTAGTTACTATGCCTGGTTAACGTTCAATACTTCATTTACGGGTAAAGATTCTCTTGTTACGCAGCTTGCCGTTGGTAATGCTAGCTCTCCTGCGAACGCGTTTGTCTCTTCAGGCTATTTCAATAGCTGGGGAACGCCAATTACTGACCAAACCGGAACGCCCACAGCCAATACATTCACCCTACGCGAACTGTTTTATAGCTTCCCTGCGACTAAAGATGTACAGATTATCGTTGGGGCGCGCATCAATACCTATCGCTATTTTGACAATAATCGCTTTACCAATTTCTTGACCGGCGCTGGGAGCTTTAACTCTAGCGGCAGTACCTTATTTAGTGCTGTAGACCGAGGGGCTGGAGCGGTGATTACCTGGAAGCCTACAAAGCAGATTCGCTTGGCAGCAGCCTACTTGGCTGAAAGTACCGAATTTTTGAATCCTGCTGTGCCTAACTTTAATACCGCTGCCAAAAACTTATTTGGTGGCAACAGTACTCTAGTGGGTCAAGTTGACTTCTCGCCCACTAAATCTGTAAACCTCAGATTTTTGTACGCTCGTACATTGCTTCAGGCAAATGGGGCTGGCTTAATCGGTGGCGCGGTGGGAGAACCCTTGCCCTATGGCTTTGCGGATGATGGCTTTGGTGGTGGACTCAATAACGCGATCGCCAATACTTTTATTGCAAACTTTGACTGGTTGGTCACAAAAGGCTTTGGACTGTTTGGACGGTACTCCTACGGCACCACTAAAATTGCCCCAACCACGGCAGGTCGCACTGGCGGTTCTGTAGATGTTCAGTCAATTCAAGCGGGAGTTGCATTCCCAGATTTAATTAAAAAAGGGGCGCTTGGCACAATTTCGCTGGTCATGCCCCAAGATTATCTAGGAGGGCGCAGGTTTTTGCGTTCAGGGAATGGTGATGGCGCAACCCAGTATGAAGTTGAGGCTTCTTACTACTATCCCATCTCAGATAACATTGCGGTTGTTCCGGCTTTCTATGCCATTATTAATCCCAATGGCTTTGGTGATAACCCAACGGTCTTTGTGGGCAATCTCCGCACTCAATTTAAGTTTTAGTTTGTAATACCGTAAGGTTCGTACAAGCTGAGTCATCGCACTCAAGATTCTGTGCTAAATTTCTCGCTGGCAGAATCTTGAGCGCTTTTTAGATGATTTAAATGCTATTAGTTCTGATGGGGAGACTTTGCAAATGGCGATCTCCACATCATTATGAAGTACCTGAGGTTTGGCAAAATATGTCACTTGAAACAGAACGTCTCGCTTTTTAAGCGGAATACTGTCTCAGTAAATAAGATACAGCTCCGCAGAACCGCACGTATTTGCCTTCAGAATCAGTTTGTTCATAAGCATCAGCTAGTTTTTGAAGTTCCACGCTTGAAATTGAGGAGTCACTGAGAATAGCTACAATTCCCTGAAGTGCGCTACGCCTTGAGGCTTCTAACTTAGGGTGGTTTAGTCTGAGTTGTCTGATAGTTTCTTGGGCGGCTGAATGTAATGCCAGATCATCTGTGGGCAATATTTCGCCAAGACCTGTATACCTAAAATAGTCAGCACAGTTTGGGGTTTGAGGAGAGACGGTCAGATCCGGATTGTACCAACTTGCTTTTTGATGCCCACAGTGTTCTCCTAAAATGGGTGTTTCAAGTTGATTAGGGTCGGGGTTCCGGAGAATACCTTCAGCATTATCTTGGCCTTCTCCTGGGCAAGATGACAGAAAATTTTTGTAGTCCAGCGCTAGTTCTGGAAAATGTTTTCGGGGCTTGAAATGTTCTATATGGCTTGTGTTTAGGTCAATGCGCATCCCACAGTAGCAGCAGATGTAACCCTGCTCTTGGAGGAGTGCTTGATGAACGCCAGATTTCTCCGATCCGCGTAGGGTGTTCCAGGTGGGCTTCCAGTTTTCGTTCGCTTGCGCTTTCCAATCTGAGAATGTTGCTGGCTCATGGCCTTTGGGAATATATTTCATCGACCCAAAATTTCTTGACGACGAATCAAAACATCCGCACGGGCAAATTCTGGCTCATCTAAGCCAATTTCCGTTTCGATATGATGCTGTAATGCTTTAGCTTTATCCAGATCACCTTCATCAATAAATCGAAATAGTTCTCTCAACTGATCTTTGAAGACTTGAGGACGTTCTGGAACACCCATTAAGTCTTCTAGGATGCGATTGGTATCTCGACCATAAGAGTTATCTGGATGATAGACAATCACTTTACCATCCCTTCTCTCTAGACAGAATATTCCTTCTGGTTTTATTTGGCTCAGCACGATAGGCGAGTGTGTAGTTACAATAAATTGACAGTTTGGAAAGGTTCGCGTCAGGGCTGGAATAATTTCATACTGCCAACCTGGATGGAGGTGTAGCTCAATCTCATCAATCAAAACAACTCCAGTACCTTGAAGTGGATCTGGCAAGCCTGGGTTTGCGATCGCAAAACGTCTTGCTAAATCTCCAACTAATGCCAACAGGCATTTCTCACCATCAGACAATTGGTTAATAATTAGTTCATTCTTTTGCTTTTCCACTGTCATTCGCAAAGGAGATCGACGTACTTTTAGCTCAGAAAAGCCGGGAAGCATAGAGATAATTGCTTGTCTAACTACCTTAAGCTGACTGTCCTGATGGGTCGAATTATCTCGTAAAAGTTCAGCCTCTAAATCCTCACGATTTCTGAACCATGAAAAAAAATCCTTGAAATTAATATTTTTACTTGACACTGAATTTTCATAGGCATCAGACTGATTAAACTTAAAATCTTGAGAACTTTCTAGCAAAATAGTATCTACAGAACGATTCACTGGATAGTAAACAGCTAAAGGAAAATTCTCTCGAATATCATTTTCTAATTGCCTTCTAAGATTTTCGAGAGCTGGTCTAAGGTGTGAACTTGGCTTACTTATATTTTGAAGTGACATTCCCGACAGCCTTGCTTCACAGATAACTTCCCCTTGCTGAGAGTCTAGCGTTATTTCAATTAAGTTTCGGCTGAATTCAGAGCCATTTTTAATATCGTCTCTGCGAACCAGAAGTTTTCTACTATTTTTGGGTTTGTGGACGCGTTCGATTAGAATTTTAAGTAGTATGGCAATGCAGTCAAGAATGCTAGACTTCCCTGCTCCATTCACACCTATAAAAACAATGGGTTCAAGTGTGTTGAACTCTAGTGTTAGTTCCTCAATGCCACGGAAGTTTTTTATACTTAGACTCTTAATTCTCATGAGTCAATTCACTAAATTAGTGAGCATTCGGTTAGATAATGATTCAAAGTATATCTAGCTATGTTCATCAAAGCTAGCAGACTTGGGATGGAAGTAGCCTTAGTTAAGCAAGAAGTGCAGCGGATGGTTGCTGAACTCAAATTGATGTGTTAGCGATACTGTATGGATCGCAATCACTTTAAGCATATGGCTTATCCACGATCTGCTGGAGCGTTGTCCAAGCTTTTTGGGTATCTAAATGACTGGCAGCATAGTTAAAGCACAGTAGCTCATCACTCAAAAACTGATCGTGCTTCTCTAAACGTTTATTAGAAACAGTCGCAGCTAAAGCGATCGCATCTGCTGCACCTTCATCCACCAACTCACCCAGGTGCATCATGAGTTCTGAAGGTGAGACTTTTTGGACGGCGATCGCCCCATCATCGCGCCCCACCTTTAGTCCCCGCGCCATCAACTGCACCAGAATTGTATTCAGCACCACATCGCCCTGCCAGCAAAATAAGAGCGTTTGCTTACCCTGGTCTATCACAGCCGTTTTTTCTAACCCATAGGCCGCAAAATTAGCGCGAGCTTCTGCCAACAAAGCTTGAGCCGTTGGGTCTAAAAAAGCTGGAACTTCATCACTGCAATAGAGACGAAACATTTCTTGGCGGATGCGGTCATGGACTTGCCCTACGCCGCCGCTAAATTTAGGACGCTTTGCTGTGGCAGATTCTTCTACCTCAACCATCCGCTCAAAATCATCTACCGTTAGCGCGCGCCATCGCTTGCCGCCAAAAATAAAGAGCGCGTTAGTTAAAAGCGGAATATTGGTAGGTAGCGTACCCAAAGACTTACCCTGATGCAGAATCCGGTATTCTTGGGGCGTTGCAAAAGCGCTATAAAAACTGTAGTGGCTGACGATGCGATCGCCCTTCTCCCCTAGCAGCAGACTTTTATCTTCACTTTGCAAAATCAGCTCATGCTGCCCCAAACACTTTAATAGCCGCATAAACATCCCCGGATCCACCGACCGAAATGGTCCAGTCCCACACAGAGTCTGCCAAGCGTGATCGGGTCGGATGCCACCCTGCTGAGCAATCAGCGAAAGTAACTGCTGAATGAGCGTAGAAAGATGCAGTTTATGAATAATTGGCGGCTCACACCAGCCCTCTAACAGCAGCTTCAGAATGGCTGTCATCTGCACCAGTTCTGGATACAGCGCATCCTGCGGGTCAAGGTCAAACTCCGCATCAGGGACAGTGACGTAAAACCGAGCGATCGCCGGATCGCCTGCCCGTCGCCCTGAGCGTCCAATACGCTGGCGCATACTGGCGACAGAAAAGGGTGCGCCCACTTGGGCGATGGAAAGGACAGCGCCTACGTCAATGCCCATTTCAAGGGTGGTAGTGCAGACGAGGTTAGAAGGGCGATCGCTTCTAAGATAAGCCTCGGCTTCTTCTCGCAGCTCTTTAGAGAGGCTACCGTGGTGAGGCCAAAACTCATTGGGG
>JAGVDA010000200.1 GCA_020058975.1 Thermosynechococcus sp. WC_1
AAACCATATCTAGACAACTGGCTGTGAAACTCGAAACTCTCGATCGTGAGGTTGAGAAGCCCGCGTTGTACTCCTAGAGTCAACGTCGGGAGAAGTCACATCCAGAATCCTGGTACAGCCCAAATGTAATTATTGAGGCTGATTGCGAGGTAGTCGTTGATCGCTACCTCAAAGATCAAGAGCCTGAATGGTGGGCAAAAATGGTTGAAGCTAGGGGCGAGCCAGTCAGAGGCTACCGACATGATCAAATGGTTTTTGATTATCCTAATGCGTGACCCACTACTTAACCCGCAGTGCAGGCATTGCGGGGAAGCCACCAAGCGCAACAAAACCCTAGCCAGCGGACTTGTTCGCTACCAATGCAAAGCCTGCGGAAAATACACGACCCCGTGCGCTCAGCACGGAGGTCATAACAAGATCGAAGATGGTCTAACCGCTCAGCAGCGCTGGAATCGTGCCAACCAAGCTTACTTGAGTGAGCTTCAGCGCGATCGCCGTTCTAGAGAAAAAGATCAAAAGCCCCTTGACATGTAGGGCAAGGTAAGCGACAATAGTAAACGTAAGGGGTTGAGAGATGCCCCAGTAAATTACAGGAGCACAAAATGACTACAAAAACAGATAACGAACTTAAGCCGCTGTCAGCATATGCTTCTTACCAAGTTGCCCAACAATACATAAAGCGCGTAGAAATTTGGGGGGATGCGTCAGACAACGCTTCTATCTGGAGTGTGCTTCAGACTTGGATCAACAATCAAAAGTGGCAGGCAGATACTCTTGATTCGGCGGTAGAAGAAGTTAATGCAGCATTAGAAAGAACTGGGCTCTTTAATTATGCAAAAGTTCGTGGTTTGATCGGTGGTCCAGTAGCTTTTCTTCTGAAAGTCAATAATTTTAATCTTACCTTTTTTAACTAAACCCTAGACGTATTGTTGTTCGTTTAAGCGATCGCGACGCAGAAATATTCGATTGTTATTCTATTGATCAAATATCTCAACTTCTGGCTAAAGCTCTCAACACAATCACTCCAGATTTTGACCCTGGAGTGATCGCCCCATCTGTCCTGCGATCCAAGGAATCTCCCGCTACACCCAAAAGGGTTAGCGGTGAGAGGATGTCAATCCACTTCGTAACAAAGTAGGTGTCTTTAATGATTTCAATCAAAGAAAAAATTCAATCAAAACCGTCAGTGGCTTTACAGTTTATGGTTGATGGGCTAAAGAGGCAGTCCCTAAGGAATGACTTTACGGTTGAGATGGGATCGTTTGGGGACCATATAAAAGATTTTAAGTGTTTTGGATGCGCGGCAACTTGCACGATCCAAGAAATTGCTCAAAAAGACTTTGTTGATTTCAATGTTATTGAAACAACACGTAGGGCTAACTTTTTGGGCTTTGATGTTTATGAGTTAAGCTGGTTTGAGGGAGCAATGGATTTTGCCCGAAGGGGAAAACTTTCTGGTATTTTTAATTTTTGTGGGCAGCAGTACGAGCAGCCGCAAGAATACCCATTTTTTCTGACAAACGATAACTGGAAAGAGCAAATACCAGTCGTTCAAGAAACGATCGCACAGCTTAAGCAGCAAGGGCTTTAGGAGAATTTTCGGGAGTGTAATAGAGGCGATCGCACACGGCATCCCCGCAACTCCGTGGCAACTAGAGGCAGCGAGGGAGGGGTGATTGAAAGCGATCGTTTTGCCTTTGGGCAACGAGGGCGGCAAAAACGTTGATGATCGCAAGTCATAAGTTTGGCCTAACGATCGCCAAGCACAAGCTTCTCCAACCTAGCAAAATCTGCTTTAATGGACATTTCATTAAGTTTTTGTAAAGCTCTTTCCGCCCCATCCTCAGCAGCAAGTCGCTTCCCTTGATCTAGCTCTTTTTGTTCTTGCTTGCTTTTTTCTAGAGCAAAGCTCACGATGAGGCGCTCATTCATTGCCGCGATCGCTTCTTTTGAAAATGCTGGGGCGAAAGTTGAAGATTGCATGGTTTTGCTCCGATTGTTTTGTTGTACTTATTGTGCCCTTGGGGAAGGGCAGATCTGACATTACTTGCGATCGCCTTCAGGAATCAAAAACTGCTGCGGCTCAATGCCTACTGCGGTCCCGTTAAACTCGTGAGGCACCCAAGAGGACGAACAAGAGTTAGGGCGACAAACTTGGGTAATGGTTGCTTCTGGAGTAATTGTCGTTGTGACCACTGGCTCAGACTTAGTGAGTTGCGCGCCGTCAGTAGTACAAACTACTTTCGCGCAGTCTGGCTGAGTCATAGGCGTGATAGATTGTGCGCTCGCCGCCCAAGCAAAGCCTAGGATTGCAGCGGAGGAGGCTACGACATTCATGGTGACGATTTGAGCGAGAGGGGAAATGCGAATCATTGTTTTGTCCAGTGGTTGAGTTGCTTACTCTTTTAGTATTGACAAGTTGATCAGCAGATCTGACATTGCGCGGAAATTATTTTTTGGGGTGAAACTGATTTTCTTGACTGATTGCGTAAAATTAACGCTCCTAAGTTTTTTACAGACTACGAAGGGGCTGTATTCGTCGGCTCATACACCTTAGAAGAGGAGCCCTCTAAAAGCCTGAAACTGTACAAAAATCCTCTAAGTGAGAGTTGGTTTTATACATCAGAGTATTCAATTGCACTTGATCGCGTCTTCTACAGCCACGGCGGCAAATCATGGGCAAGGCTAAAGTCCAATTTCCTTGGCGTAGTTGGTCCAGAGCATCCTGAGGATGAGGGGCGGTTGCGGGTTGTGGGGAGTGAGATCAGGTTGCAAAATTAATTTATTGAAAAATCATGAAAATAATAACTTTATGGCAACCTTGGGCGACATTAATTGCACTCGGAATAAAGCAGTACGAGACAAGAACACCCTCGCGGCTATCCCCTTGCTCAACGAAGTAGCTAGGGGCAGGATAGCGGGAAGGGCGACCCCTTCGATGGGGTGAGCGCTTCCAATCCTATCCTCTGCTGTGTGCCTGAATATATTGCTCTAAGACCTCAACCGAGGCACCTCCAGCGGACCTGACATAGAGTTGAGCCCCCCATAGTCCAGCCTCTAACTTTGGATAAAAGGTTTTCAATTCTGCATCAAACTCTTTTCTAATCCCTCGGCTCGTTGCCGACTTGATAGAGCCGAGTAACCTTGAAATATTATTGTCGGGGTGCATGTCAATCAACAAATGAACATGGTCTCCCTCTCCTTTGCATTCACTCAATATGCACTTGTTTTTCACCAAGACATTGGCCGCTATTTCATTAATCCGCTTAACCATTGCCTGAGATAAACACTTCCTGCGGTACATTGTCACAAAATAGGTGTGCACCTGAATTGAGAATACGCAATGGGCACCTTTTCTATAAAGAGTTGTCATTTGTCTATCTGATTGCTACAATAGTCTTATGATTACACGAAGAGTCACCTTTAAAGCTGCTGAAGCGGGTGGGTTTTATGTGGAGTCTCCAACTCGTACATTAAAGCCGACTCAACGTTGTGCAAAATGTTGGGAATTGACTCCAAAAACTCTAGCCGATCGTATCCATCAGTGCAGCAATGCAGCTTGTGGGCATGTTGAGGATAGAGATGTAAATGCGGCTCAAGTCAATTTGATTTGGGCACGGGGCCAGGAACTGTCCTCGGTAGGCGTCGATGGGCAAGCTCTACTTTCCGCCCCAGTTAATACTGGAGGCTTTAAGCAACTTACCCAAGTGAAACGTCAGAAACTCCTTGCTCAACAAAGTAGCAAGGGGTAGTTCATATGATCAAACACTATCCAGTAGTAGATCTAGACAGGTCAATTATTGAACGCAGGTGCGGAGATTGGACAGAAGGGCGATATGCCTGGAAGCTTGGAAACACTCAAGCCGTCGAGCCATTCCCATTTTTAGGGAGCCAAAGCATTCGTGATTTGCCCGTAGAGGTTGTCAGCAAGCTAAGGCCAGCAAGCCCGTTGTACCCATGAAAAAAATCAAAGCATACCACTGCACTGCCGGAAAACGATCGCAGACCATAAACGCAACCTCATCCAACAAAGCAAAATCTCAATTTTGCTCCAACACCGGGGCAAAATACACTGAGGTTCGGACCAAAAAAGTCCCGCTAGATGACAATCCGCGATCGTTTGCCAAGACTGCCAAGGATAGAAGCCTGCCCAATGCAAGAATCGGTCAACTAGTCTCGGTTGATGAAAAGATTGGCCGGATCACCGGGTCAAACGGGGCCGCAAACTTCACAATCGAATTTAAGGATGGGCGGATTGGGGTCTTCCACCCTGGATGGCAGGTTGAGTTTTTGCCAGAGCCTAAGCGATCGCCATCGCACCCGCCAAGCGCAAAATCCCTTGCCAACATTGGAAAAGGTCGTCCACCTAAGCACAAAACCATCACTATCAAGCTGTCTCAGGAATCAAAGGATTACCTGCACAGTTGCGGGAATATGGCTGGTGAGATTGAGCGGTTAATTTTGGGCAGCAATGGGGCGGCTGTAGTGCGATCGGTTGTCAAGGGGCACAAGCTCAACGTAAGGCTAAGCGCCAAGGCTTTTGCTGCGATCGAGTTTGCGAAGAACCGATCGGGGTTTATTGAGGGGCTAATATGGTTGGCAAAAAAGAATTCACGGTGACGTGATATCTTTCACCTTAAATGGGGTACTATAGATATATAGAGCAGTTACCCAAGAGGCAAAACGATGACTAACTCGCAAGCGCTTATCACAGATCTTCAGGTTAAGTCCTTGAAAGGATTGAAGTTCGCCGTTCCAGGCGGATACGTCCTAGGAAGTGGCTGGGGATTGTGGGATGCTAGCTCCGAAGGCTGGGTCAGTATGGGGGGTGTCTTCGAGACGCAAAAAGGAAATTTTCCAGCCCCCTACTGTCCGAAAGGCGGCAAAAAAGCACTTGAAGAGATTGCAAAAACAGGGCTGTTTGCTGGTTATGCGATCGTGCGACACTTTTAATACGGCCTGTGGCACTGGCGTTTTGCCAGTGCCACAGCGTCAACTTCAATCAAAGCTTTATTGAAAATAGGTTGCAACAATTATTCTATTTGCCCTAAGGGAATTTTATACCATTTCACGAGTTTGCTAGGGTTTTAGCGATTTTCGCTTATTGACTCCATTCGCAACTTTAGGGCAGAAAAGATCCGATCGCCCCTCTTCCTCCTTGCCAACTCCAAATGGACGATCGCATGACACCGATCGCAAAGCACAATCAAATCCTTCGGCTCAACCGACCAAATGAACGGCCCGTAGTACTTGCGGTGGTGAACCTGCAAAACCCGCCCCTTGGTAAAGCACCGTCGGCATTGGTGCCCATCCCTAGCCAGTATCGCGGCTTTAAGCGCCTTCCAAGCGGGGTGAAAATACTGGAGTCGCCAAGGAATACGATCGCGAACCACTGGCAACCGTGGCAAAACGAACGCGGCGCGGCCTGCTGTTGGGCGACGGGATATTTTCTGGGGCATAGTGCGATCGTGTTGATACGCAAGGATTCTAGCATTTTGGGGAAATATTTTTGTCTTGGGTGTTGCACTTTTATAAAAATGTGGGTATAATAAAGGCATGAGGGGGTGAGAGAGACCCAAGTAACTTACCGGAAATCGGCGTAAAGCCCCTGGCTTCAGACATCGGGATATAAGCCGCGTGAGGGAGACGAGCAAATCTTTTATTGGCTAGACATCTGAATAAAACTGCATTATAATCAGACTATGATAATTAGAGAAGCTAAGCTTAAGTTCGGGACAAAGGAGCAATACTCTGCCCTTGATGATGCCATCAGAACAGCCCAATTCATTAGGAATAAAGCTATTCGTCTTTGGATGGACAACAAAGGAACAGACAAAGCCGATTTGTACACCCTTTGTAAGGACCTTGCTAAAGAATTTCCTTTTGCAAAAAAGTTAAATTCAGCAGCAAGGCAGGCAAGTGTCGAACGGGCTTGGAATTCAATCTCTAGTTTCTATAATCGTTGCAAAAAAGGGTTAAGCAAAAAGGGCTTTCCTAAGTTCAAAAAGCATTGTCGTTCTGTTGAATATAAAGTGTCAGGGTGGAAGCTATCGGATGATTGTAAGTTAATCACATTCACTGATGGGTTTAGTGCTGGCACGTTTTCAATATTCTGTAATGGCGCAACTCAGGAAGACCTTCATACCCTCAAAATTAACCGTGTACGAGTTGTTCGTAGGGCGGATGGTTATTATGCTCAATTTTGCTTTGATGCGGACCGGAAAGAAGCTGGGCAATACACAGGTCAAGTTGTTGGATTGGATCTAGGTTTGAAGTTTTTCACCAAAGACCAAAACGATAATGCTGTTATTTATCCTCAGTTTTTAAGGAAATCTGAGAAACGTCTCAAACGAGCACAAAAACGATTAAGCAAAAAGTTTGTGAAGGGTGCTAAACCCCAATCAAAAAACTATCACAAGCAACGAAAAAGACTGGGAAAGGTTCACCTCAAGGTTCAACGCCAGCGTAAAGATTGGGCCATAAAACAGGCTCGATGCGTAGTGATATCTAACGATATCGTGGTCTATGAAGATTTGAAGGTTGCCAATATGGTCAAAAATCATAAATTGGCTAAGTCGATTTCAGATGCTGGATGGTCTCAATACACTCAATGGCTCGACTACTACGGGAAAATCTGGGGTAAGGCAGTGGTTGCAATTAATCCCGCCTATACGTCTCAAGATTGTTCTAGCTGTGGTCATAGGGTCAAAAAAACACTCAGTACTCGAACGCATTCTTGCCCTAATTGCAAAATTGAGATATGCAGAGACACCAATGCAGCGCTCAATATCTTGCAGAAAGGGATGAGTATTTTGGGGGTTGAGTGGCAAGCAAACGGTACTTCAGGGCATGAAGGATCCGCCTCTGAAAATGAGGGAAAGACTGAGGAGAAGACCGCCTCTACTATTGAAGAGAAATCGACAATAGCAAGTGGACTTCGTTGAGTCAGTAACTAGAATCCCCGTTCCTTTAGGGCTGGGGAGTATGTCAAAGCAAAGTTTGGGCGACTAAGCGTTATTGGCTGTAGCCACAAAAACAATGCCAAAATTAACCCCCACGGACAACCCCTACTGCACCTATCCAGGTTGCACTCAACAACTCCTTAAAAAAGGAGTAGGCCGTAAGGGACAAACACGGTATCGCTGCCCTGATGGTCATCCTCAAAGAAACCATAAGCCTAAATGGCCTTGCCCTAAATGTGGAAAGGGATTGAACCTAACCCGCACGTACAAAGGGAGACAATATTTCACCAAATGTTTGGTGTGTGAAAAATAACTTGAATCTGATGTTGCACATTTATAAAAATGTGGGTATAATAGAGACATGAGGGGGTTGAGAAAAGACCCGTTGAAACAATTACAAAAAGGGGAAACACCATGAACGCGTATTACACATCAAATAACGGCTATGACGCTATCGTAATCCCGGCTACTGGCGTTGCTTTTTTAGGATTCTCTGACGAGGATGTAAAAACATTTCTTAAAGGGAAAAATCCTGATTTCGGCAATTGGACAGGCGATAATACGTGCGAAATTGCTGAAACCGAAGAACAAGAATTTGAGATTGCTGAGAGCTTTGGAACAATAATTGCTCAACGCCTACACCGCGCTGCTGAAGCAAGGTTCCTAGCTTTGGGGACCAAGCACAATGAACTTTTGGCCATGATTTGACATACTCCCCAACCCCTAAGGGGTTGAGAGAGACCCAGTACAAAATAGGAGAAAGACCATGGACGCAATTGCATTGCAGCCGCTCAAGTGATTTGTGCCCGTGGGCAACGGGTAATTGAAAACGTCTGTGGAGCTGATCTAGCGGGGGTGTCAGTAACGGC
>JAGVDA010000016.1 GCA_020058975.1 Thermosynechococcus sp. WC_1
ACTCGCCGTCGCTAATGACCGAGATAACAGGCCGACTCCGCAGGATTTATTTGAGGAAATCAACAAGGAGTTTGGCTTCACCTTAGATGTTGCAGCGGACGCAGAAAACACAAAATGCCCCAATTTCTTTACTGTCGAAGATGATGGGTTGTCAAAATCATGGAGCGGGCACCGTGTTTGGTGCAACCCGCCTTTTTCAGAGATAAAGTTATGGCTCAAAAAAGCTGTCGATGAGCAAAGCTCAGGCACATTAAGCGTGTTTCTTTGCCCCGCAAACACAGACACGAATTGGTTTCATGACTTAATCCTACCGAACGCTGAGATCCGCTTTCTTCGCGGGCGGCTTAGATTCGGCAACACAAAATATCGCGCCCCATTCGGATGCCTTCTTGCCATATTCAATCCCAAGGAGGCCACTGGCTGATATGGCTACTCAAACAATTTGCCCTTCGCGGGCAATGGAAAACACTATGAACAAGGAAATAAAACAATGGAAAAAAACTTGAACACTGAATCAAATTGCTGCCAACTAATCCAGCTGTCGCCGGAGGGACAACAACTCTCGGCTATTGCTGATGCCCTTTCAGTTGTGAGCGGGACTGAATCACTCAGATCAAGGCTGATTCACCTCGCCCATAAGGTCGATTACTTAGCGAACGATAGCCGAGAGCTTGCAATAGTGCTACAGCGGATCAATTCTCTTGAAAGGGAATTGAAGGAGGTAAGGTCACTAGAAGAAGATGAGCAAAAGCAACTCGATGTGATTGTTGACAAAATGCGGCGCAATGGCTCTCGTATGAATCACTCAACTAATTTCCGTCAGCTATTGCACGACTTTTTGAATCACATGACTATCCGTGGCGAGGATGGGGGGTGGAGATACGTCGATGCGAATAAGTTGGTGCATAAAGAAACCACACAAAAGAAGGAATTGAAATAAATGCACGGAATCCCTAGAGATGAATTAGCAATGCAACAACGAGAGGCAATCGAGGGAATATCTCTTCGGCGAGTGATCGCGTCTTTGCCCCGAGATTACAGAGAGAGAATAGTGATGCTACTCCACGACCTAAACGACCAAATAGACGCGCAGGGGGAGTATCTAGCCCATGCGGAGAAAGTGTTGATTGATAAGGGGTTTATGGTTTTTGTCGATCATTCCCCGTCTACTGTAAGCCAACCAACCTACGCAGGGTCAATGATTCAGTCGGCTATAAACTCAAACAAGCGGATGGTCAACCTGATGGAGTTTTCGGGTGAGTTGGAATGACAATAACACCACACAAACTAGAATTCTTCATGCTAGGCACCACAATTCAGCAAGCAGAAATGATCGAAGACCCAGATGACGAATGGGTAAGACGTGAGGAAGTGTCGCCCAAGTGGACTAAAGAACCGCCAACTGTGCCTGGGAAGTTTTACTGGGCGGCACGTGATAATTGGGGTTTCCGGAAGTGTGAAGAGGTGGTATTTGTCCGGCATCGGTCACTAAAGGACAACACTATTTGTGCCATTGACGTTGACGGCGAACTGCACGACTTGTCCTATTACGATTGGTGGTCTGACGGCCCCATCCCACAACCAGAGGAAGAGCCAACAAAATCAACCATGCCACACACTCCAACAAGGAAAGACGCTGGCCCAAGTGGGCCAAGTAGGGAGTCGAACGACTACGCTTAACCAGAGGAAGAACTATGAGTGAAATACTGGACGCAATTAGAAAGCTGTCGGATACTTGCATCATGGAAGGATTCGGCAGAGAGACGGTAACGGTTGAATTGTCACAGAACCTTTTTGACCGAGTTAAAATTTCCTTAGCAGGTATGCGGGTTTTCCCAAATACGGCTGATGCTATTGGCGAAGAACTGAGTTACTATGGCGTGACTATAACTAAGAAGGTGGAAGGGTGATGTATCACACAATAACACCCAAACGCAAAAAGCAATTACTCAGTTGGTGCGACGTAGATAAATGGCCCGACTGGTCAATGGTCATATACATCAACAATGTCACGCTCGGAGAGTGCGACTGGTTGTATACATTCCTCATTGCATACTCAGCACCCACCGCCCAGCACGTTGCACGTGGTACGCGCAGATACTTTGGGAACGACCCGGAGACAGATCGAGGGAGAGTATATATTTGTGGGTGGGACATGGGATGTCGCGATGGGGATAAACAATCGACGCTCGTGCCTGAAATGGTTGATGGAGTTTGGTGTTGGGTGGAGAAGGTGGAGGGGTGATGCTCCACTATCCTCTGCGAAAACAAGCCGACGGCACTCCCTACCCCCGAAAAACATGGGTAGTTCAAATTGAGTTACAGGGCGACGACGAAAGGGATATTATTTCCAGGTTGCGGAACTTTCTATTTGAAGCAGAATCCGGTCAAACAAGCTGGCAAGTAGTAGGCGGTGGAATAATCGTTAGCAAAGATGTTGATGACTCGATCACGCCGGAATCGTATCGGCAGAGCCTAGATGATTATATGGAAAACAAAAAGAAGGTGGAAGGGTGATGGCTGGGGTAGTAATGGAAATCAACACGGTAATAAGTTATTGGTCTTTGCACGGGCCTGAAACACATATACTCCAACGCATCAAGCCTAAGCGGTGGTATCGTCGCCAAGCTATCTACTGCTTTATGGGTGGCGTAGGTGTTACATTGGGTCAGCGGCATGAGGTTCCAGAGGATGAATTAGTGGAGACATTGAAGAAATCAAACCTCACGGTACAGGAACCAGTAACTAAGAAGTTAGAAG
>JAGVDA010000099.1 GCA_020058975.1 Thermosynechococcus sp. WC_1
CACGGTGCCTAATAGCTCCATGTAGGGCGATTCTCCCAGAATTTGATGCGCCTCAGCCCCTAATTTCTGAGCTTTTTGGGCTAAGGTTTGTGCCTGTTGCCGGATGCCCAACAGCTCTTTGTCGAGCCTTGGGTTGAGCTTAGGTTTAGTGCTGGATATGGCAGGGGTGAGCAGTGCGGCGCTGAGGGTGGCAACGGCGATCGCCACGGGCACAACAATCACAATTTGCCCCTTTGCCAAGCGAACCCCCAACACTAGGGTTAAGCAGCCCAAAAACACAGCAGCAGGGCTATACAGCGGATTAATCCATTTCATACGGCTCTACCCTTGCGGCTAAAATTCCACCTGTAGATTTGCCATCAGCTTTGCAATGGAAGCCGGATCGCCCTGAGAATAGTAGCCGCCGTTGGCACTCGCAATTTGCTTGAGAACCTCAGGGCTAAACTCTCCAGCATTCCCGTAGCCCACGGTAAAGACCGCAATGCGCTGATCGCTTTCAAACCCGCTCTTTTTTAACTCGGCTTCTAGCTGCGCTAACGCGAGTTGAGAGTCTGTATCTTTTCCATCGGTCAAAACCACCACTGCGTTAATGCCGTCTTTGCGCAAATGCCCCGATAGCCAATCACGCGCAGCACTGGTCGAATCGTACAGCTTGGTGCCGCCCTCTGCCCTTAACCCTGCGATAAACTCAATCCCTTTGGCTTTGCCTGCTGCCGTGCCGTCTGCCAAAACTGGCGGACGCACTCGGCTATCAAAATCAAACAGCGCCACTTCTTCTTTTGCCCCTAGGGTATTGATATACGCCTGCAAGGTAGACTGTGCCGCCGCAATTTTTGCGCCAGACATAGAGCCAGAAGAATCGACAACTAGCGCGACGCGAGAGGGTTTTTTGGCAAATTCTTGCCAAGACTTCACCATGGCATCGACCACCTCTGGCTTAGGCACACGGTAAGAGTCGTACTGCGCCTGAGGATTCACCCCAAAGGCTTTGGTGAATTTAGCGCCCAGGGCAACGCCTGGAACCCCTGGTCTAAGACCCAAATTTGTGGCAATTTGCTGGGCTTGGGGCGATCGCAGGTATTCGACTACCTTCTCAGCGGCTGCCTTCTCATCGGCACTCACCCACGGCGCGTTGGGCAAAATTGCTCGCATATTAGAAGTAAAAGTTGCCTTCGGGTAAACCGCCTCATAGCGAGGTTGCCCTGCTGGAATCCCTTCGTTGGCGGCAATGACAGAAGACTCATAAACAGAACCTACCGAAGCCCAAAACACCCCGTTTTGCACCATCGCCTTTGCCAGAGAATCGGTTGAAACCCCGTAGCGCGTAATCTTGCTCTGAATTTGCTGCACTTTACCCTGGTACTGTCCAATCTCTGCGGGGGTCAACTGTTCGGGACGCTTGCCAGAGACTGCCGCAAACTGAGCCACCAGCGTTTGTAGCCCAGAATTAGAGCGGGTAGGCGCAGTATGGACATAGTGGATGGGAATGGCCTGCGCGGCAGCATCTAACGCCTGATGATTTTTAGCGGTTGCCAGCGCTTTAAAGGGTTCTGCTGATTTTTGTAGCCCTGGTGCTAAGGCAGCTTGGGTCATAAACACCATAGGGCTATTGGCAATGAGGGGCGCATCCGCCACGTCAGGAATATACTTTTGCCCTGGAAAAATCTGGTTAATCTGATACACCAACTGATTCAGATAAATATCGCCATCGACCGAAATGAGCGTAGGCCATTCGGGGGCATCGGCTTTGAGGGTGCCTGCCTGGAGCTGCTGCGATCGCCCCACCAGTTCCGTCACGACATCCCCACTACCTTGCGCCACACAGGTTAGGTAAAAGGCTTTACCATCTGCGAGTTTGGGCGACTGAGCATTGTATTGCGCTGCCGCCTGCTGACAGAATTGACCGAGGGCGCTACCCACTAAAAACTTGACCTCAAACCCAGGAAACTGGGCTTGCTGAGTTGGATTGGAGGGGGTCGGGCGATCCGCACAGCCAGCCCCAAGCAGAACAAGACCCAAGCAAAACGAAAGCGTACCGAAGCGCTTAGAAAACATACGGTTCCCAAAACAATGGCTGAAGTTTACCGCCCAAACTGCGCTATGACAGTATGTCCCCTAGTTGGATTATTGCCGTGCTACTGATATGAGGCTTTCACTGGGGCGATCGCAAAACCTCCGCAGAAGTTGTACCCACTAGGATTCGGGGCATCAATCGTCATCATCTAGAGAATATTATTCAATGATGCGCTTCCATGTAGGCTCGCAACAAACTGTTAATTTGAGTTTGATAGCCTCGTCCTTGAGACTTAAACCACTCCAACACATCGCTATCAACTCTTAGGGTTACTTGAGCTTTATTTTTAGGTGCGGGTAAGCCACGCCGAACAACAGCGTTTGCAAACTGCTCCGGCGTAATTTCTGGGCAATCAGAAAGATCAATTTCCTCATCGGTCATTGCATCAAGCCGTTCCCAGTCTGTTTCAGATTTGCTCGAAATAGGTTGTTTGCTCATACTTAGTTGCCTTCCTTGCAGAAATAATACGAATGCAGTCTTCACGTTCTGTATGAACAACCGCAATAACACGCCCTTGAAGCAAACCAAAAGTCACGAATCGCTCTTCTCCATAATCAAACCGCTCATCTTCAATCGTTACCATCGATCTGTCAAACATTGCTGGAACCGCTGAGAAATCAATGCCATGTTTGTAGAGGTTAGCAATCCGTTTGGACTCATCCCATTCAAATTCCATATCCTGATTGTAACTACAATTTGTCGTTTTACCGCATTA
>JAGVDA010000098.1 GCA_020058975.1 Thermosynechococcus sp. WC_1
ACCTGAGGTTAAGTACCCGCGATCAAGATAGAGCTGAGTGACCGCAGCGCGCGCCTTCAGTAAATCGACAAACGCTAACGGACGATTTAAAAATGAGGCCGTCACTGCCTGGAGCTGTTCTGCCGAAAATAGGGTGCTTCCCGCCACCTCAAACCGCTGAACCGTGATGGTTCCAGCGGGGAAAGTCTCAATAGAGGGCTGGGAGGGCTGGACTGTAGAGGACGGCAGCCGTAGAAACTCTTCTGGCGGTGGCAGTAAATCAGACGGCAGGGGTGCAGGCGGCGTCACTGGCGTTGGATCTTGCGGGAGCTGAGCAACAGCACTTAATCCCCACCCAAAACTCCCAACAACTGTGGCTATTAGCCCTAAAAGTTGGAATGAAACCCTACCGCACCAATCCGAAACCCACCCACTCATACCGTCAACGTATCAAAAGGGAACACGCCTTTGATAGTACAGGAGTCTAGGAAATCGCGTTATCTAATATAGAAGAAGTCAATTACTTCTTCTATATTTTTGGTTTAAGCTTATGAACGGGACTGACGGGATTCGAACCCGCAACTTCCGCCGTGACAGGGCGGTGCTCTAACCAATTGAACTACAGTCCCAAGTCCTGAGCAATCTCTATTGTGCCGATCTGTTAGCGTTTTGTCAAATAGAAAGTTTTGAAGCTTACGGTATCGTATGGCGCTAGGCGAATGATTTGACCTTGACGAGCAGTCGTCAAGGTTCCCTCGTCACTATTTTCTACGTCACCAAATACTGGTTTACAACACCCACCAGATAATCACACCAGTGATGCACCATATCAAAATCTGCGGCCTCCAGCATCACGCGAATCAGCGGCTCAGTGCCTGAAGCTCGTACTAAAATCCGGCCTTGATCGCCCATAGCAGCTTCAGCCTTGGCGATCGCGTTCTGGAGTGGTTCACAGGTTTGCCAGTGACAGCGGCGATCGCGATCTTCAACGCGCACGTTTTTCAAAATCTGAGGGTAGGTCACAAAGCTGCTCTCTACAAGCTCATGGAGCGTCACCCCTGACTGCTTCACAATGGCTGCAATATGAAGCGCCGTTTGCAGCCCGTCGCCCCCAATGTCGTAGTGTCGGCATAAAATATGACCCGACTGCTCACCCCCCAGCATGGCGTTATGATTCAGCATTTCGGCATGGACGTACTGATCGCCGACATCCGCGCGTACCAGTTGCCCGCCCTGCTTTTCCCAGGCGCGCTCAAAGCCTAGATTTGACATGACGGTTGCCACAATTTTGCTATCAGGCAATTGACCCGCCTGCTTGAGATGCTGACCCCAGAGGTACAGGATGTAGTCACCATCTACAGTACGACCAGTATTATCAATAGCCAAAACGCGATCCGCATCGCCGTCAAAGGCAAAGCCTACATCGGCTTCATGGAGTGCAACGGCGGTCTTAAGTGAGTCTAGGTGGGTAGAGCCACAGTTCACATTAATGCGGGTGCCATCGGGTTTTTCATGGAGACAAATCACATCTGCCCCCATACGCTGAAATAATTTAGGCGCAAGCTGCGTTGCGGCTCCCCAGGCTAAATCCAGCACAATCTTCATCCCCTGGAGGTTCAGCTTGGCGTTAAAAGGCTCCTGAAGCGATTCTAGATATACCTGAGTTAGGTCGGGTCTGGCATGGTGGTGCCCCCAAACTGAGTCGCTGCTGATGCTGCTTTCAGTGTCGCTAAAGTGCAGATGGTCTTCAATCATCTGCTGAATTTTTAGAGAAAGTTTTGACCCATCTGCCCCAAAAAACTTAATGCCATTATCTTCTGGGGGGTTATGGCTCGCGGAGATCATGACGCCCCCCAATGCCTCTGTGTGGTGGGTGAGGTAGGCCACGGCAGGGGTAGGGCACAGCCCCATATTCCAAACGTCTAGGCCAGCGGCGGTTAAGCCTGAGGTGAGCGACATTGCCAGCATGTCGCTAGAGCAACGAGAATCTTGACCCATCATCAAGGTGCCAGTCTGTCCTGTTTCCTGCTTTAGAACGGTGCCTGCCCAAAAGCCGACCTGCATTGCAAGGGCGGGGGTGAGCAGTTGACCTGCCTTGCCACGAATGCCGTCTGTCCCAAACAGGCGATTTGACTTGGGTACAGCACAGCCATAATCGCTATTCTGCAAGGGCGATCGCGTTGGCAGTTGAGAAGGCGAAGATTCTGAAGACATTACCATGACGCGATGGGTTCACTCCACACAAAACGATATGGGCTATGGGCTAACAATGCCGCTAGCTTATCATCTCGCCGTAAAATCAGCTCATACGATGCGTTGCAAAAGTTTTGGGGCAAAACATAGAGATCCGCACCTAAACTTGGCGATAGGCTAACGGGCAGATTAGAGTGTTGGGTATAGCATATTATTCCTATTTGGCCTCCATGACGTTGCTTCAGTCTCGACGCATCCCACCGCGATCGCCAAATCGATCTTCTCCCCAAGCCATCGGGCAAAGCCCCCGAAACATTGTCTTAATTGGCCTCGTAAGCCTGCTGCTGTTTGGGCTTATTCCTGCACGGCTTGCTTTCTTGCAGATTGTTCAGGGGCCGTACAATCGAGAGCTAGCAGACGAAAACCGGATTCAGCTCATTCCCAAACGGCCCGAACGGGGCAAAATCTTTGATCGTAAAGGTCGGATTTTAGCCAGTAGTCAGCTTTCTTACTCGGTATTTGTGTGGCCTTTGGTTCAAAAGAAAGCGCAGTGGCCGCAAATTTTAGAAACGCTGTCTAGACTTTTAGAGATTCCGGCTTCACAAATTAAAGAAAAAGTTGAGAAAGCGGGGGTCAATTCTCCCTCTTTAGTCCGCGTGGCGCGGGGTATTTCCTATGCTCAAATTGTGGCAATCCAAGAGCATCGCAGTGAGCTATTTGGGGTTGAAGTAGACAACGAAGCAACGCGGTTTTACCCTGAAGGAGAGTTGGCGGCGCAGGCGTTGGGCTACATTGGCGAAATTACCGGAGAAGAACTTGAAAAGCAAAAGCATCGCGGTTATCGTTTGGGCGATGTGATTGGCAAGATGGGTATTGAGGCAGCCTACGAAGAGGAACTACGGGGCACCTGGGGCGGTCAGCAAGTTGAGGTGGATGGCGCAG
>JAGVDA010000333.1 GCA_020058975.1 Thermosynechococcus sp. WC_1
GCTCACCATTCGCGGGTTAGAAGCCTTGGGGCTGGCTACAAAAGTCAAAACGGCAAGCAGCATGATGGATGTAAAGGGAGCAGGCTAAGGTCATGACAAAAACCGATGCGCCACAAAAAGATCTTGCTTCTCCTTTGAGTCAGAATTTGAATACTGATTCTACCGATGCAGCAAATCTGAAACAGTCTATCAGCGGTCTTCCCGCAGGAGAACGCTATCTTTACCAGCTTTTTAGCCTCATTGAAACTGCCGATTTGACGGTGATCAATCCAGACGCGAAAGCCTTTCATTTCGGCAAAGCCGGATTGTCGCTGCCGCTGCGCCTGAATATTCACAACCCAGCCACCTACGATCGCATTTTGGCCTTTGGCAGCCTTGGGTTTTGTGAAGCCTATATGGAAGGCTGGTGGGATGAAGAAAATGACAATTTAATTGAGCTGATTGGACTGTTCTATCGCAGCAATGTTTATGCCAAGGCAGGGGAAAAAATAACGCTCCCGCTCATTCTAAAAGTTATTACGCAAAGGTTTCGCACGCTCCCGATCTGGATCCAAAACAGCCGCAAAAATGTACAGCATCACTACGACCTAGGAAACGATTTTTATCAATTGTTTCTAGATCTAACGATGACTTACTCTTGCGGCTATCGCCGACAAGAGACAGATTCTCTAGAGCAAATGCAGATTCAGAAATATGACTTGATTTGCCAGAAGCTTGCGCTAAAGCCTGGAGAATCTTTGGTTGATATTGGCTGTGGCTGGGGTGGAATGCTGATGTATGCGGCAGAACACTACGGCGTTTCTGGCACGGGCATTACGCTCAGTGTGGAACAGGCAAAATTGGCGCAGGAAAAGATTGAGCAGAAGGGATTGGGCGATCACATCAAAATCATCATCGCCGACTACCGCGAAGTAGAAGGCCAGCACGACAAGTTTGTCAGCATTGGCATGTTTGAGCATGTGGGCAAGGGCAACTTTGCCACCTTTATGCAAACAGCCTCCAAACTATTAACGCCCAACGGCATTGGGATGCTGCACACCATTGCGACCCAGAGCAATGAACGAAACGGAGCCTGGGTAGACAAGTATATTTTCCCTGGGGGCTATGCGCCGCAGTTGCCTGAGCTGATTCAAGAATTGTGGAATGCCAAGCTCTCGGTTGCCCACTGCGAAGACCTGAAGCCCCACTATGCCGAAACGCTCAAGCGCTGGGCGCAAAACTTTGTGGGCAATCGAGACAAGATTGCCCAACTTGGCACAACCTATGATGAGCGATTTCTGCGGATGTGGTATCTCTATCTGCAATCGTTTGAAGCCTCGTTTCGCTATGGCAGCTTACACGTTTATCAGCTTTTGTTTTATCAAGGGAAGCAGTGGCCCCTAAAAACGCCTCTAGCTTTTACGGATAGACCCAATCACTAAAATTGACGGATGCTTTGAGGTATATGGGTTTGAATGAGGCTTTGTCTGAATGAATTTACTTTTTTCTGTAATGGGATTTTTGTTGGTGGGAGTGGCGATCGCCATCATCATCTACCTCTTCACCGCTCGTCGCTATCAATCTTCTAGTACGGTCGCTACTTCCTACGACCAGTGGACAGAGGACGGCATTTTAGAGTTTTACTGGGGGGAGCATATCCATCTGGGACATTACGGGTTGCCGCCCCAGCGCAAAGATTTTCTGACCGCAAAAGCTGATTTTGTGCATGAAATGGTGCGTTGGGCAGGTTTAGATGCGTTGCCCCCTGGCACGACAGTTTTAGACGTGGGCTGCGGCATTGGGGGCAGCAGCCGCATTTTAGGGCGAGACTACGGATTTGCCGTGACGGGCGTTACCATCAGTCCTCAACAGGTCAAACGCGCCCAAGAATTAACGCCAACGGATTTGGATGTGCAGTTTCTGGTGGATGACGCGATGTCGCTTTCATTCCCAGACGGCAGTTTTGATGTGGTTTGGTCGATTGAGGCTGGCCCTCACATGCCAGACAAAGCCACTTTTGCAAAAGAGCTGATGCGGGTGCTTAAGCCAGGTGGGGTGTTAGCGGTTGCAGACTGGAATCAGCGAGATGATCGCCGCATCCCGCTGAATTTTTGGGAGAAGCCCGTTATGCAGCAGTTGCTCGATCAGTGGTCGCATCCTGCGTTTTCAAGCATTGAAGGTTTTGCTGAGCTGTTGGAGACGACGGGCTTTGTAAAGGGCAGCGTCACCACCGCAGACTGGACGAAGCCGACGCTGCCCTCTTGGATTGACTCAATTTGGCAAGGCATCGTTCGCCCTAAAGGATTAGTGCGCTTTGGCGTGTCGGGGTTTATCAAGTCTCTGCGAGAAGTGCCCACTATTTTGCTGATGCGCCTTGCCTTTGGGGCAGGGCTATGCCGATTTGGGATGTTCCGTGCAGTTCGCGCCCCTTCGCCGATACCTTCACAAGCACAAGATTCAGCTAAGGCACTCCAGATTTAACAGTTAGGTCGCTTTCATTTTTTATGAGATTTGTTTATCCACAAAGTTTTCTAAATCCTCGTCAGCCTGATGAAATATTTCAAGATGAGGCTACAGCTCTTTCAAAAGCTGGGCATATTGTCACACTAATTGATAGTGAAAAATTGCCTACTGAGCCAGCCACCTTAAAATCAATAACTTCAGAGAAGACAGTCGTATACCGTGGATGGATGTTATCTCCACCTGAATATAAGAATTTCGTTTTATCTATAGAAAATGCTGATGGGTTGCCTCTGACCACAACTGAAAAATATCTCTCGACACACTATCTTCCAAATTGGTATCAAATAATTTCTGATTTAACACCGGAAACCATTGTCTTATCACTAGATTCAGATTGGAATTCTGAACTAAAAAAAATGGGATGGTCGAAATTCTTCGTCAAAGATTATGTCAAATCTCTCAAAACATCAGTTGGGTCTTTGATCGAATCTCCCGAAGACATTCAAACCGTTGTCACTGAAATGAAGAAATATCGTGGCACAATTGAGGGTGGGCTTTGTATAAGGCGTGTCGAAAATTTTCTGGTAGAAACCGAACAACGATATTTTGTTCTCAAGGGACAACCTCATTGTGTTAACCCGACAGATAAAATCCCAGATATTGTTTTTGAATGTGCTAAGCGCATTAACAGCCAATTTTTTAGTGTTGATGTAATTCATCGAGCAGACGGACAACTCAGAATTGTTGAAATCGGTGATGGTCAGGTTTCTGATCTTGTAGGTTGGTCAGTGCAAAGATTCATTGACATCTGGGAAACCGCTACCTAACTAGGGCTTACAGTGGAAAGGATATTTACGCGATTAGTTCTTATAAAAAGTGCATCGCCGTTTGCTAAAAACCGTGCTATTTAGCTCCGCTTTGACAGACCAACCTGTCCCAGTAAACGCTTCAGCGAAACGGCAGAATCAGGTCGGGTCAAAATGCCCTGAGCTGGGCTAAACAATAGCGCAAAAATAAACAGCGTAGAAGACACCAGCACGATCGCAGGGCCAGAGGGCAGGTTTTGGTAATAGCTAATGTAGACCCCCGCAACGCTGGCAAACACCCCAATCATTGCCCCTACCCCCATCATCTGGTGCAGCTCTTTCACCAGTAGATAGGCCGTCAGTGCAGGGCCGACCAAAAGCGCAATCACCAAAATTACGCCCACGGCCTGCATACTGGCGATAATAGTGAGCGTAACGGCGGCGGTAAAGCCAAAGTGAATGGCGTTAACGGGCAAACCTGTGGCCTGTGCGCCTGTGCGGTCAAAGGTATAAAACAAAAGCTCTTTATAAAACAGCTTTACGATCGCCAAAATGAGTACGGCAATAATAAGGGTTCTGTAGATGTCGTGGGGTGTCACCCCCAAAATATCGCCAAACAAAAAGCTGTCGAGGTCTATTTTGTTTTTAAGAGTTGTAATCAGCGTGATGCCTAGAGCAAAAAAGCTCGAAAAGGTGAGCGCCATCGCCGCATCGACCTTGACCCGTGACTGCGATCGAATCCAAGCCACAAAAAAGGTGCTAAGAATGCCCGATGCAAATGCCCCAATTAAAATATCTATGCCCAGAAAAAACGAAATAGAAAGCCCAGGCAGTACGCAATGGGCAATCACATCCCCCAACAGCGCCATTCGCTGCACAATCAGGTAGCTGCCCACCACTGGGCACAGAATGCCAATCAGAATGCTGATGGCGATCGCATTCCGCATAAATTCATAATGGAGCGGATCAAGCAAAACACTCAGCATGAGCTAACAAAAAAGGTTGGTGTCTAGGGTGGAGCGGGTCGTCGTTTTCAGAGAAGCACCATAGGCTTGATGGAGGTTTTCGGGGGTCATAACCTGTTGAGGGGATCCATCGGCAATAAGACGCTGATTGAGCAACAGCAGCCGATCGAGGTGGGTGAGGGTTTGTCCCCAGTCGTGGCTGCTGACGAGCATAATTTTGCCTTGCGATCGCAGCTCATCAAAAATATCGAGAATGATACCTTCGGTTTTTTTATCAATGCCTGTGAATGGCTCATCAAAAAGCAATACTTCTGCCTGCTGTGCCAGCGCCCGTGCTAAAAACACCCGCTGCTGCTGACCGCCCGATAGCTCCCCAATGCGCCGATCTTTGAGGTTTAAAATATCGACGCGCTCCAACGCTGCCCTGACAATTTCTTTAGCTGCACGACCTGGGTTACGGAACCAGCCTAGGCTACGAGTCCGCGCCATCATGACCACGTTCCAGACCGTGATGGGGTAGTCCCAATCCACCTGCGATCGCTGTGGAACATAGGCCACGCGCTCTAACTGCTGGTGCAGCGGACAAGTACAGTAAGAAACCATGCCGCTGGTGCTAGGAATTAAGCCCAACATTGCCTTCAGCATGGTGCTTTTACCTGCGCCGTTAGGGCCAATCACGCCCACAAGCTGCCCTGGATTAATCCTGAAACTTACCTGATCTAAACCGAGGACACCCCGATAGTTGACAGCTAAGTGATCGACCTCTAACATGAATAACTTAAATGAGAACGATTTTCATTGTTATCACTATAGCGCACTTTAAGATGTTCAAAAATCAGTTTTGGAAAACGGCGGCAGCAGCAAGTATTGCTGGAATTTTAGGGGCTTGCAGTTCGCCTGCCCCTACGGCTCAAAGTAGCCCCAGCGCGACGGTAGCCGCCATCAGCACAGGGCCAAAAGTGGTCGCAACCACCACCATCATCTGCGACATGGCAACCCAAATTGCGGCAAACACCATTGACCTCATCTGTCCCATTAAGCCTGCTTCTGACCCTCATGTTTACGAACCCACCCCTGGCGATCGTAAGGCGATTGAGGAGGCCAAACTGGTGCTGTACGGCGGCTACGATTTTGAGCCGAGCCTGATCAAAATCATCAAGGCGACTTCTAACGCAGCGCCCAAAGTTGCCGTGAATGAGGTGGCAGTACCGAACCCACAGACCTTTAAAGAAGATGGCAAAACCGAAACCGATCCTCACGTTTGGCACAATGCTCAAAATGGCCTTCGCATGGTAGAAACGATTCAAAGTAATTTGGCAAAAGTCGCGCCTGAAAATGCTGCACTTTACGCCAAAAATGCTCAGGCGATGACGAAAGAAATTGCCCAGATCGACACCTGGATTAAGGCTCAGATTGAAACGATTCCCGTAGCCTCGCGTAAGCTAGTAACAACCCATGACGCGCTGGGGTACTTTTCTAAAGCCTATAGCATTCCGGTCGAAGGCGCTTTGGGGGGCATTAGCACCGATGAAAAGCCGACGGCGAGTCGAGTGGCAGAACTGGTCAAAATGATTCGGGCTACTAAGGTGCCAACCATTTTTGCTGAGTTAACCATTAACCCTAAGTTGATTGAGACAGTTGCCAAAGATGCCAATGTAAAAGTCTCTGACAGAGAACTGTTTGCGGATGGATTAGGAGAACCCGGCAGTGAAGGCGCAACGTACCCAAAAATGCTGATCTCTAATACTCAGGCCGTTGTGGAAGGGTTAGGTGGGAAGTACACCGCTTTTCAGGGTCAGTAGTATCTATTTCTATTGCCTAGCAATAACTGCTATGGCTTCGCACGAAGCGTACGCAGAGTGCCCCCAAACCGATACACTCAAAAGTATCTCCCAACGGCGTTATTGCGGTGTCCAACGATGCAAACTTTGTCTGTCATTTCCCCTCAGCGTCCTAACCTTGCACCCTTGTCTTTGCCTCAGCGCTTACTGCTTGGCCCTGGCCCCTCCAATGCAAACCCCGCTGTTCTTCAGGCGATGAGCACATCGCCGATTGGGCATCTTGACCCTGCTTTTTTAGGGCTGATGGATGAAATTCAGGCATTACTCCGCTACGTTTGGCAAACCCAAAACCCGTTAACGATCGCCGTCAGCGGCACGGGCACAGCGGCAATGGAGGCGACGATCGCCAATTCTATTGAGCCAGGGGATAAAGTATTGATTGGCGTTGCGGGTTACTTCGGCAATCGTTTGGTAGATATGGCGGGTCGCTACGGCGCTGATGTGCAAACCATCACAAAGCCTTGGGGGCAAGTGTTTTCTTTGGCAGAACTGCGTACCGCAATGGAAGCCCATCGTCCGCGCATTTTGGCGCTGGTTCATGCCGAAACGTCAACCGGAGCCTGTCAGCCGATGACCGGAGTAGGCGATTTATGTCGAGAATTTGACTGTTTACTGCTCCTAGATACCGTGACTAGCTTAGGCGGCGCACCCGTCTTTTTAGATGAATGGGGCGTCGATTTGGCCTATAGCTGTAGCCAGAAAGGGTTAGGCTGTTCGCCTGGGGCTTCGCCTTTTACGATGGGCGATCGCGCCTTAGAAAAACTGCGCAATCGCCCCTCTAAAGTGGCGAACTGGTATCTTGACATGAATCTGTTGGGCAAATACTGGGGTAGCGAGCGGGTCTATCACCATACTGCCCCCGTTAACTTGTACTATGCGCTGCGCGAAGCATTGCGGCTGCTGGCGGAAGAAGGCATCGAAAATAGCTGGAAACGTCATCAAGACAATGTGGAATATCTGTGGGCAGGGCTTGAAGACTTGGGGCTGAGCCTTCATGTGGATCGAGAATTTCGATTGCCCACGCTTACAACAGTCTGCATTCCTGACGGTGTGGATGGCAAAGCGCTATCTCGCAGACTTTTGGATGAATTTAATATTGAAATTGGCGGTGGTCTAGGAGAACTGGCTGGCAAAGTTTGGCGTGTAGGACTGATGGGCTTCAATAGCCGTAGGGAGCCTGTTGACGAACTTCTAGCAGCGCTGCGTCAACTGTTGCCAGCCCAGTAAATTGGCCTAGTACAGCTTGGCTGAAGTAGATATTAAGAGGTACGAGATTTATAGGCTTCAAAATAGATTGGGCTGGTGATCGCTTTTGCCCATTGCCGTGAAAGTGATCGTATTCGGTTGGCTTGGGTTGGCAATCGCTTTTGCGTAAGCCGAACGTGATGAAAAGGTGATCGCTTTACAGCCAATTTTGTCATATAAAAAAGCCGACGTTGATATGAAACCAACATCGGCCTTTCAATTGATTCAAAGCAATTACTTCAGTGCTTCAGCACCACCCACCACTTCAAGCAGCTCTTGAGTAATCGCAGCCTGACGAGCCTTGTTATAAGACAGCGTTAAAGCCGAAATTAGAGAGCTGGCATTGTCGCTGGCATTATTCATTGCCGTCATCCGCGCTGCGAGTTCGCTTGCCGCAGATTCTTGCAGAGAGCGCAAGAGCTGATTGTTAAGGTACAGCGGGAGCAGGGCATCTAGAATATCCACCGGATTTTGCTCAAAAATCATATCTTGAGGCAAGTCTTGGAGTTTCTCCGTCGAAGCTTTCTCGCGCTCAACCTTAAACTGTCCACCCCGCGTGGTGAGACGGAAAATTTCGTCGTCTGGGGTTTCTAACCCTTGAGGATCTAAGGGCAGCAGTGTCTGAATGACAGGACGAGAATTCACCAGCGAAACAAAGCGCGTGTAAATTAGCTCAACCCGATCTACTGTTTCTGACAAGAACAAAGACAGTAGCTCATCGGCAACGCCAGCCGCCTCAGGAGCTGTGGGCACCTGCTCTAAACCAATATAGGTTTTAGAAATCGGCTGTTCCCTACGCTGAAAATACTGGGTTGCTTTACGTCCCACTAAGATGAGCGTGTACTCAATCCCCTCTTTCTTAAGGTCGTTGATGCGCTCTTCGGCTCGGCGAATGATGCTGGCGTTATAGCCGCCGCACAAACCGCGATCGCCCGTCACTACCAGCAAACCTACTTTTTTGACCTGACGCTGCTTGAGAAGCGGTAGATCCGCCTCCTCAAACTTAAGACGCGCCTGAAGGCCGTACAAAACCTGAGCTAAGCGATCTGCAAAAGGTCGCGTTGCCGTAACCTGCTCCTGGGCGCGACGGACTTTAGCCGCCGCCACCAGCCGCATGGCCTCTGTGATTTTTTTTGTATTCTTCACAGACTTAATGCGATCGCGGATGAATTTTAGATTTGCCATCGTAGATCCCCTATGCGGCTGCCGTAAAGGTCTTGGTGTACTCTGCGATCGCAGTTTTCAGAATCCCTTCAGCTTCAGGCGTGAGCGCCTTTGCTGCTCGCACGGTTTCGCCATAGGTAGGCTGGCTGGTGTGCAGATAGGTGCGCAGACCCGCAACAAAGTCTGTGACCTGACTGACTTCAATCTCGTCGAGGTAGCCATTGGTTCCGGCATAAATGACCGCAACCTGTTCTTCAACAGGGATTGGTGAATACTGAGGCTGCTTCAGCAGCTCTCGTAAACGTGCGCCCCGGGCTAATTGATTTTGGGTTGCCTTATCTAGGTCAGATGCAAACTGAGCAAATGCTTCAAGTTCAGCAAACTGAGCCAAGTCAAGCTTCAGCTTACCTGCAACCTGTTTCATGGCCTTAATCTGAGCGGCAGAACCCACCCGTGAGACCGAGATACCTGCGTTGATAGCAGGACGAAGACCGGAGTTAAATAGGTCAGAAGACAAGAAGATTTGACCATCCGTAATCGAAATCACGTTGGTAGGGATGTAGGCCGAAACGTCACCCGCTTGGGTTTCGACGATAGGTAGCGCCGTCATGCTGCCTTCACCCAATTCAGGGCTAAGCTTTGCAGCACGCTCGAGCAAACGAGAGTGTAAATAAAACACGTCGCCAGGATATGCTTCACGACCGGGCGGACGACGCAGCAGCAGAGACATTTGGCGATAAGCCTGAGCCTGCTTAGATAAATCGTCGTAGATAATGAGGGTGTGCTTGCCGGTGTACATAAAGTATTCGGCAATCGATGCACCCGTATAAGGCGCAAGATACTGGAGCGTTGCGGGGTCGTTGGCGTTGGCGGCAACCACTACGGTGTAGTCTAGTGCCCCACGTTCTCGCAGTACGTTGGCAATGTTGGCAACCGTAGAGGCTTTTTGACCAATTGCCACGTAAACGCAGATCACGCCTTGACCCTTCTGGTTCAAGATTGTATCGATCGCCACGGAGGTTTTTCCGGTTTGGCGATCGCCAATGATTAGCTCTCGTTGACCCCGACCGATGGGCACCATCGAGTCAATCGCGGTAATCCCCGTCTGCATTGGCTCATAAACAGACTTCCGCTCAATGATGCCAGGGGCAGGCGATTCAATCAGACGAAACTCTGAAGTGACGATTTCGCCTTTGCCGTCAAGGGGACGCGCAAGCGCATCAACCACTCGACCAATCATGGCATCGCCCACGGGCACCTGAGCAATTTTGCCCGTCGCCTTAACAGTGCTGCCCTCTTGCAGTTCACGACCGTCACCCATCAGCACCGCGCCCACGTTATCCTGTTCAAGGTTAAGGGCGATGCCGATGGTGCCGTCTTCAAATTCTAGAAGCTCACCGGACATGGCTTTTTCAAGACCATAAATCCGAGCGATACCGTCACCGACTTGTAAAACGGTGCCAACGTTATCAACGTTGACATCCTGATTGTATTGCTCAATCTGCTGGCGGATAATTGTGCTAATTTCGTCCGGTCTAATACTTACCATGGGCTTGCTCTGAATCTGGGTTCTGGGTTAATCAAAGAAAAATTAAACTGCGCGATTTAAGACCGGGTCATTTAAAACTTAGGCCGTCGCGCTGAGCAGCGAAATGCCAATGCGTCGGAGTTGACCCTTAATGCTCGCATCAAGCACTTGAGATCCGACTTTAATAATGACGCCGCCAATCAGTTCAGGGTCAATTTTGACCTCAAGCTCAACTTCTGAGGCGCTTGTCAGGGTTTTGACTTTCTGAATTACTGCATCTCGTTGAGCATCGTTAAGATCCAGCGTAGACGTAACCTCAGCCAAAACAGTATTTTTGATCTGTCGCAGCAGCACCCGATACTGCTTACAAATCGCTTCGAGTAGAAAGATGCGACGGCGATCAATCACCAACAGCAGAAAATTGAGGAAGTA
>JAGVDA010000549.1 GCA_020058975.1 Thermosynechococcus sp. WC_1
AAACGAGGATCGGCTCTGGGTGATTACCCACGGTGGGTTTCTACAGTATCTAGTAGCGGCTATTTTGGGGAGCGATCGCACTTGGGGGCTTTCCATCCCTCCTACGGCAGTGTTTGAGTTTGAGCTAGACCTTGAGCGCTGGAATACCGCTGACCAAAACCGATACAACGCACTTTTGTGGAGAATCCGCCGCTTTAATGATGCAGCTCATCTCTTTGCGGAACTGTAAAAAATTCAGCCTTTTATTCTCTTGCGGAGGTTAAGTCTGTCTTAACCTTCACAAGTCACAATCAGTATCCTATGCCTATGAGATGTTGAATGACTTGGATTGATTTTAGCCTTCGGTTGGGGGTTGCGCTGTTCTTGGGCGGAGCCATTGGAATTGAGCGCCAGTGGCGACAAACCAAAGCAGTTCTTAAAACAAACGTTTTAGTTTGTATGGGGTCTTCGATGTTTGTGATGATGTCTGTGATGACCCCTGGCGATGCCAGCCCCACACGAATGGCAGCCCAAGTGGTTTCAGGGATTGGTTTTTTGGGCGGTGGCATTATTTTGAGAGATGGAGCCAGTATTAAGGGGTTAAATACTGCTGCGACGCTCTGGTGCGCGGCTGCGGTAGGAACCCTAACGGGCGGTGGATTCTTGTTTCAAGCTTATCTAGGGGCTGGGGCGGTCGTGTTCGCTAATTTGATCTTGCGACCGTTAATTGAGCAAATTAAGTTTAAGCCGCAAAAGCTAGGGGAATCCAATACATACTATCGCTGTAGCTTAACTTGCAATCGCTCAGAAGAGATGGCTGTACGAGATTTATTGCTTCATCTCATGAGCGGAAAAGCCGTCATGCTTAACGGCATCCAGAGTCACAGCTTAGAGTCTGCTGACGATACGGATCAAACGATGCTAGAGATTGATATCATGACGCTTCGTCGTGACGATATGTTAATTGAGCAGTTTGCCCAGCAGTTGCAAGACAAGACCCAAAATCAAGGATTAAGTTGGCAAGTCTTGTCAGAAGATCTTTCAGGCGAAGAAGAATGAGTGTCGTGTCGGATCAAGTATCAGAGTTTCCAGTGATCCAGCAAGAGAACTCCGTAGTTTTACGGTTGTCATCAGCCGTTGACAGAGATAGGATTAGAATCCGACGACTTTGAGTGTATTGACAAATCGAGATTATACAGAGAATGCCCCGCTTTAAGTGCATTCTTAAAATATTTTATTGAATTAAGCCATTTAATCATCGCTGTTCTATTTCTGAGTGAATTTTTAATTACGGGGTTTTTAATTGATGCATACAAGTCCAAAACAGGCTATTCTTGCCTCTTCCTTTGTGATTTTTAGCCTGATTGGCCCGCTTATATTTTGGTTGAGTAATTATGAAAATCAGTCAACCTTGAAGGGTACAAGGCTTCAGGCTTCAACAGCGCTGCAAGTTCCTAAGCCACGTCCTACAGGGCAACCTCAAGTTAATCAATCGAATTTCCTAGGCTTTTCTTTTCCCAAATTGCCTAGCTTTATTCAGAATGACTCGATTGATAAGCGTGTGAGTCTAGGTGAAAGGGTTCTGGTGACGGTCGATGATAGCCCTGAGAAAGAAACAGGCGTTGAAAACTTTAAAGCAGGACAATTTGAAGCGGCGATCGCCCAATTTAGCAGCGCACTCAAGGCTAATCGAAACGATCCGGAGGCGTGGATTTACCTTAACAATGCAAAGGCGGCTGAAAATGGGAATTTCATAAAAATTGCAGTTAGTGTTCCGATTGGGGGAAACGTTAACGTCGCTAAAGAGATTCTCCGAGGCGTAGCGCAGTATCAGCATGAAGTTAATAATGGCAAATATTTAGATGGTAAACTTCTAAAAGTTGAAATTGCCAATGATGATAATAATGTTGATACTGCAAAAAAAATAGCCCGTAAATTTTCAGAAGATCCAGCTATTTTAGCGGTAGTTGGTCATAACTCCAGCGATGTATCTATTTCTGTCGCACCTATCTATCAAAAATCTGGATTGGTGATGGTATCGCCCACCAGTGTTTCCAGGAATTTATCTGGAATTGGAAGCTATATTTTTAGAACAGTGCCTAGCAGCAGAAAAGTAGCAGATACACTCGCTAAACATGCCGTCAAGTCGGCTCGAAAAAATCGAATTGCGCTATGTACGGACTCAAAAGCTCAGGCCAGCATCTCTTTTAAGGATGACTTTACAGAAGCTGTTTATGCTGAAGATGGTCAAATTACTCGAACAGCCTGTGACTTCTCTGCGCCTGACTTTAATCCATCTGAAGTCATTGCTAAAGCAATTAGTGATGGTGCCAATGGCCTGTTACTATCACCTTCGGTCGAAAAAATTAATCAGTCTATAGAAATCATTCGTTCTAATAAGGGGCGACTGATGCTATTTGGCAACCACTCTATGTATTCGTTTGATATTTTGCAGCAGGGACAAAATGAGGCAAATGGCCTCGTCTTGTCTGTATTTTGGCACGCCTCAGAGAATAGCAGTAGCCCCTATGCAACGGTTGCGCAAAAACTTTGGGGCGGTGCTGGAAGTTGGCGAACCGCAATGGCCTATGATGCCGCCAAAGCGATTGGATTAGGGCTTAGCGCTGGGGCTGGAAGAGTTCAGCTTCAAAAGGCTCTCTCAAGCCCTAACTTTACGATTAATGGCGCAACGGGGCCTGTCCGATTTTTGCCATCTGGCGATCGCCAAGGCAGTGGTCGATTGGTTAAAGTATTGCCCGGAAAAGCCTCTGGAACTGGGTATGATTTCATTAGCCTCAAGCCTTAGCTAAAAAGCTTAACCCAGAGTGGAATTGCGATGGGTAATCCTAAAGTGCTGATCAAAATACACCCTGCGGCGAGTTGACGGTCTAGTTCATATTGCTCTGCCAAAATTAGGTTGGCAAAGGCAGTGGGCATACCTGCCATTAGCACTAACGCTAATCGTGCATCTCCTGCAACCCCCAAACCTGTTAAGCCGATCCCTGCCAAACAGGGCAGCACCAACATTTTGATTGCGGCAGGGAGTAAAGCTGCCTGTAGCCCCTTAACGCCGCCTTTAAGTTTACTAAGCTGCATCCCAATGAGTAAAAATGAACTTGGGATAACGGCCCAGAGTGCATTATTTAGACCCATCTCAATGAATTGAGCGAAGTGAATAGGACGACTTAAACAACCAATTCCAAACGCCCATAGGGTAGGAACACACAGTAATACACGAAGCTTAGTGAGCCAGTTTTGCTTTTCTTGCGATTCTCCAAAATGATTTGCTAAGATGACCCCCAACCCGTAGCTCCCCAATAGATTGTTGGCAACACCGTATATCACAACCCATCCTAGGTAAGTCTGGTTTACGAAAGAGGGGGCGATCGCCAATCCGACAAAACCTGTATTGCCCAACATAGAGGCTAGTACAAAGCTCCCCTGACCCGAGCGGTGCGAAGGCCAAATCTGCTGAAAAAATTTAGACAAAGACGAAATTTTAAGTTTTAACGCCAGCAGCTTGCTAAACCTTGACTCAGGCGCTTGATAAGTATTCGCGCGTCGCTTGACAAGATTGAGGAGAGAAGAGCTAACGTACTTTAACCCTTGTAAGCTCAGCAGTGCCAAACCCAAGCCCACCAAGAGTACCGTAATCGTTACGAGAGAAGGAAACCATAAAGCCTGCGAAAGATTTGAATGACGCGCTAGGACAAGAACTTGGAGCGGTACTCCCACCCAATAAAGGGTTCGACCCAGATATTTTGGAAAAGAAGCGGGCAAAAATCTAAAAAAGATTAGCCCTAGACTCGTCCACACAACCCCTGTTGCAAGTTGCCACATGATGTTTAGCCCCAGGCGTTCTCAACATTGAGGGCTTTAACACTTCGGATTTTTTGCGGACGCACATCAAGCACAAAGGATTGGTGTATGAATATTCAACAAAAAAACCCAATATTTTATTTCATGAGATCCGAAACGTTATCAGAGCAGCATTTGCAAAACCTAAAGCAGTATTGATTTAGAAGAATTACATATCTGTCCATACAAGCCCTATTCACTTAAAGGCATCAAGGTAAGGAGAGCATTAAAGCGAAAATAAGGTTTGATTTAGAAAACCTTATGATTTGAATAAATTTTTGCCTTTCAACTGGCTCTTTTTGCTCTAAGCAAAAGCTGATTAAGGCAATTTAACGGTTGTGATGCTCTGCTTAACCACAGCTCACCTGCAAACGCTTTATACCCAGCAACACGCTCGCAGCAACGCTTGAGATATCATGAGAATCTATCATTCTCCCCCCAGACGCTGCTGCGGTTTCTTTAGAGTGCGATCGCGCCTGGGCATGGCCTCAATATTCCGATGTGATTGTTGCGGTTGAGAATGGCATCGCTCGCGATCTTCAGAGCTGGTGCTTAGATAAACACCATGAGTTTTTACCTGAGAGGCTTATGGTTTTTGACATAACTCCCCCTCAAGTTATGCCAAACCTCGAAGATGCCCTTGAGAACTAAAAACTTTGCACAAGGATAAATGACAATGCTCAATCCAAACCTGGATGAGATCCAGCTTACAAAAGACGACTACGAGCGGTATTCCCGCCACTTGATTTTGCCGGAGGTTGGCCTTGAGGGTCAAAAAAGACTGAAGGCCGCGAGCATTCTCTGTGTGGGAACGGGGGGATTAGGGTCGCCACTGCTGCTGTATTTAGCGGCGGCAGGCGTTGGTCGCCTAGGGATCGTGGATTTTGACGTGGTAGATTTCTCCAATCTTCAGCGTCAGGTGATTCACGGGACCTCCTGGGTGGGCAAGCCCAAAATTGAGTCGGCGAAAAACCGGATCTTAGAGATTAACCCCTTCTGCCAGGTCGATCTTTACGAGACGCAGTTCACGTCTCAAAATGCCCTCGAAATTGCGGAACCCTACGACATCATCATTGACGGAACCGATAACTTTCCGACGCGCTACTTGGTCAACGACACCTGTGTGCTGCTCAATAAGCCTAATGTCTATGGCTCTATCTTTCGGTTTGAAGGGCAGGCGACGGTCTTCAACTATGAAGGAGGCCCCAACTACCGTGACCTTTACCCAGAGCCACCCCCCCCTGGCTTGGTTCCTTCCTGCGCAGAAGGCGGCGTGCTGGGGATTCTCCCTGGCATTATTGGGGTGATTCAGGCGACGGAAGCCATCAAAATTATTTTGGGTCAGGGCACCACTCTCAGCGGTCGGCTGCTGCTGTTTAATGCCCTTGATATGAAGTTTAGAGAGCTGAAGCTGCGCCCGAACCCCGTGCGCCCTGTGATTGAAAAGCTGATTGACTACGAAATGTTTTGCGGCATCCCTCAGGCGAAGGCGGCGGAAGCGGAGCAGCAGGCGGCGATTCCTGAGATGACGGTGACGGAGCTAAAGCAGTTGCTCGACAGCGGCGCGGATGACGTTGTACTGCTAGATGTGCGAAACCCCAATGAATACGAAATTGCTCAGATCCCTGGCTCTGTGCTGGTGCCGTTGCCTGATATTGAAAATGGGCAGGGTGTAGAGAAGGTGCGATCGCTTCTTAATGGTCATCGGCTCATTGTCCACTGCAAGATGGGCGGACGCTCGATGAAGGCGCTGGGCATTCTCAAGGGCGCTGGCATCGACGGCACAAACGTGAAAGGCGGCATCCAAGCTTGGAGCCGTGAAGTGGACGCATCGGTACCGGAGTATTAAGGTGCGTTTGCACTTGATCTTTAGATAGCGAGAGCTTAATGATATTAGGGGGCTGTGTTGGGGTTAACCCTTCACAGCCCTTTTACGGTCTTAAGCACTTTGATATATGGAAAATCTGCGATAGCTCCGCACCAAGAGTCCGCATTTTCTGAAATGGAAATGAGTGCGATCGCCCTATGGGCTTGGTTTGTTTACGGTGGCAAGGCAACGTTAAAATGTGTCCCAGCACTCCTAAAACCCGATCGCCCTCTACAACCAAAACATACGATCGCAGAAGAATGACTCCAGATATAGCCGCTCACGCAAACCTAAACGGTTGCTCAGCTTTTGAAACAAACGATAGACCCAGGCGAATTTACAATATTTATATTGATGATTGCCGTGAATTCTATGGCAACAAACCTAGACTGGTACGAACTAATGCGCGAAGTTCACGGCAGATCTTGACCATTTCACGAGCAGTTGCCTTATCGGCAGATGTGCCTGGATAGCGAATTTCAACGGCGAATAAGCTCAGAACCTGTACGTCGGGGCGCAAACTTTTCCAGTTTGGCTCAAGGGACAACAAAAGGTCGAGTAGAACGACGAGGTTATGTGTTTTCCCAAAAGGAATAACGGCTTCTTGCAACCGAGCTTTGAGATACTTTTCAATGCATTGCTGAGCATGAAAACAGGCTGCGTCGTAGTTGGGTATTTTGCGTGCGCGTAGTTCTCGCTGGGCTGTAGCAAAGTCCCCTTCGGCTTTATTATAAAAAAGTCGTTCCAGTCTAGGCGCTGCTGAATTTGCGTTGGGGTACGAACCAACAGATCTACGGCAAAATCTGGATTGGTTTGAGTCAGAATCTCTATTGCTTGACGGAAGGGTTGCCCTTTGAAGGGCATGATGACGAGTAAGTCTACGTCTGAGGAATCTGTGGGTTTACCGTAAGAATAAGAGCCAAACAGAATAATTTGCTCTGGTTGAAATGCCTGAGCAATCTGCTGACTCCATTGTAAGATTGTGCTTTTGTCAATCATGGGATAAGCGCAAGGCTATATGCTCACTACTTTACTGTATCAAGTCTTATCAAGGAAGAATCGAGATGATCGCCCCCCACAAAACACCCCCTTGAAACCCAATCATCCCTCACCCCCAAAGCATGGGACGGCTCTAGACCCAGCCACTCACGAAATCCGAAACAGGTGATCGCAGTAGCAAATGTCCCCGAGGTATACAGGGAAAGTGTTTGGCTGAACTATAGGCTGTGTATTAAAGATTGGCTATCTACACGATCTGGAATGAATGAATTAGACTAGATGTAGACCAGAATCAGAGGTGTTTTGTGAAAGTTGTAGGTGTGTATGAAGCCAAGACGAACTTTACAGAACTGATCCGTGACGTTCAATCAGGTGAAACGGTGACTGTTACCAAGCATGGTCATCCTATAGCCAGAATAGCTCCCATCTTTGAGGTTCAACCTGTTGAAGAGGCGATCGCTCAATTGAAAACGTTACGAGAGTCTATGCGGTTAGATGGATTATCGGTTCAAGCGTTACGCGAGGAAGGCCGACGTTGAAGTATTTCGTTTTAGATTGCTCTGTCACGATGGGATGGGTTTTAGAGGATGAGAAAACTGACTATACGGAAGCCGTTCTGGATTCACTAGCTGAAAATAGGGCGATTGTTCCATCTCTATGGGAGCTTGAGGTTTCAAATGTGTTGATTGTTGCAGAGCGCCGAGGTCGTATCACGCAGGCTCAAACAACTCATGCTTTGTCACTACTCAGCTCGTTGCCTATATTGGTAGATCCTCTAGTTCCTAAAAGGATGTTCGCGACTGTTCCTGCTTTAGCTAGGGAGCATCAATTGTCTGCGTATGATGCGGCATATCTGGAATTAGCACTGAGAGAGGGTGTGGCGATCGCTACTCTCGATCAGAAGCTTGAGCGTATAGCCCTAAAATGTGGCGTTGAAATCTATAAAAAAAGCTAGATTTTATTTTTTGTGCATTTAAGTCAAATATATGAGTGACAGAAAATCTACAGTTGATCTGCCGGAATTTCTGAAGAATATCACAGCACCTATTCTAGGTTTTATAGGCTTAACTTTTTCTATAAATAGCTTTTTTAAGCTATTTATAGAAAAAGATAGTGGCCCATTCGTCTTTATTTTTCTCGCAGCCGGAATTTTCTGTCTTGAAGGTATTTTTTATTATTACGCTTACCGTTGGGAACCTAAATCGCAGAATACGATTTCTCCACTAATTTTACGACGTGATTCAATTAACGAAAAATCTCAAGTAGAGGTGACAAGACAACGGAAGATTAGGCATTTTTCAGCTACTGGCTTATGGTTAACTCCAATATTGGTGATTGCTATTTTAGGGGGATGGCAATACGTTGAAAGCCTTCCTCCCAAAGATATCATTATTCTAGTGGCGGACTTTGATGGCCCAGATCCTGACAAATATGGTGTAGCAGCAACAATTCGCGGAAATCTAGAAAAGGAAACCGCGAGGTATCCGAATATTAAAGTTAAGTTTACAGACAAAATTAAGGAAAAAGGAGGGAGCGAAAAAGCACGTGAAGAAGGAAAAAAACAGAAGGCAACAATTGTTATTTGGGGATGGTACTGGAAGACCAAGGATATAATGCCAATTAGTGTTCATTTTGAATTATTGAGTTGGCCTGGTTTTTCATATATCTCTGACAATTCATTGTCTCTGCCTACTGATTTGACCAATAGACAAGTTCAAATTTTGCCAATTTCTCAACTAGAGAAAAGCATTACGATACAAACACATCTGTCAAAAGAAATGACTTATTTGACACTATTGACGTTAGGCCTATTCCATTCATTTGCTGAGGAGTGGGAAGACGCTATTGAAAAATTTACAAGTGCTTTAGATCAGATGCAAAATATAGAAAATAAGATCTCTAATTTTTCTAAAGCGCAAGTCTTAATTTTTCGAGGAAATGCTCGCAACTCTCAAGGAAATCTTTTAGGTGCACTTACTGACTTAGATAAAGCCATACAAATTGAGCCTAATAATTCATCTTCATACATATTGCGTAGTCTGATTCGTATTAGAAAACACAATGAGCAGGGAGCATTAGCAGATATAAATACAGCTATTAAACTTGAACCACAATCGTCACAACCTTATCTGAGTCGCGGTATTATTCGTGGTCTTTATCTTCAAGACCCAGGAGGGATTAAGGATGTTAACAAATTTATTCGACTTAATCCTAAAGAAGCTGATGGCTATTCTATACGAGGTTCTATACGCATTGGGCGAGGCGATTCAAGAGGAGGGCTAAGTGACATTGATAAGGCGGTTGAACTCAATCCTAAAGACATCCTTAATTATTCACTAAGAGGAAGTTACCGTTGTCAAAAAGGAGATATAAGGAGAGGAATAGCCGACCTCGATAAAGCAATTCAACTCAATTTCAAAAGTTCAAATACCTATGCTTTACGTGGATCCTGCCGAATTCAGGCTGGGGAAAAAGAAGAAGGTATGAAGGATCTAAATAAAGCAATACAACTCAATCCTAAAAGCTCAGAAGCTTATACTCAAAGAGGAAGTTACGGGATTGAACTTGGAGGGGATAAAAAACAAGGAATAGCTGACTTTACTAGAGCAATACAACTCAATCCTATATCTGATTTGGCCTATCTTCAGCGAGGAAATGCTCGAATTCAGATTGGAGACAAAGAAGAGGGCATGAAGGATTTAAATAAAGCAATACAACTCAATCCTAAGAATTCAAATGCATATGTATTGCGAGGAAATAATCACATTCAGTTCGGAGACAAAAAGAGGGGAAATGAGGATCTTGATAAAGCTATTTTCTTGACTTCCCAGGATATTCAGCGTAATCCTGCCAATACTCTTGCATATTTTATTAGAGGAATCGCTCACTCTCTGCTTGATCAGAGTAAAGATGTTATCGCTGACTTTAGTAAGGTTCTCCAGCTAAATAGGAGAGATTATTCAAGTTTTATTATGAGAGGAAATGCCTATTTAAGTCTGGAAAAATTCAAAATAGCAATTTCAGATTTCAATCAAGCTATTCTACTTAGACCTAATTCCTTTGAAGCCTATTTTGGACGCGGGTTATCTTATCAATATCAAAAGAACTATCGTCAAGCACTTTCAGATTATGACCATGCTCTGCATCTTAAGGCAAATTTTATTGAAAAAATTAGCAAAATCGAAATTCTCAAAAATATGGGCATTATCAATTATGAAGTGGGTTCTAAGGATGAAGCTTTGAGGCTATTTGAGATAATTCGTGAAGACAAAGAAGGTAGAAATCATCTCAGCTCAAACTTTGCCTTAGCTGTAGCTTTAAGCACTAAAGGCCAAAAACAAGCATCCTTTGAACTTGCAAAATCTGTGTTGAATTCAGATAAAGACTATTCCAGTATTGATTTTCTTAAAAATAAACAACTCTGGGGCAATCGATTTATAGATGATGCTCAAAAGTTTCTATCAAGGTCTGATGTTAAAGCATTGATTCAGTAAACAAGAAATTTTGATTGGGCTGAATCTTGAGTGGAGATGGGTTGCTACGCCCCCTCATCATAGAGCTTTAGGCCAAAGCTGGCGAAATTCTTGGCATCGATCAGGCAAAATCTCAAAGCTGTTTCGAGGACGATTCTCTGAATTCTCAACCTCAACTTTGATGAAATATTTGACCCGAATCGATCAGAATATTTAGATTGTGGTGAGGTCTAAACCCGTTGGTGTCCCGAAGTTTTTGCCACCCTTGAAATGCGGATCCTAGAACGTTTTTACAGTCGGGACTCTGGAGGCAACTTGGATCCAGTGGCGAAAAACTAGGGATACTAACTAAATTTGACCCTAAATCCGCTGTATGGACGATACAACGGATTTTTATTAAGGCTGCTCTGAACTACCACTTTTTATAGGCCAAGAACTTTCCGTTCATGATCACCTTGATGCGATCGCCTTTAGGATCGGCTTCTTTTTCAATATCCAAGGTAAAGTCGATGGCGCTCATGATTCCATCTCCAAACTTTTCTTGAATAATGTCCTTTATGGGCATCCCGTAAATCTGCATAATTTCATAGAAGCGGTAGATGAGTGGGTCAGTGGGCACAATGGGCCCCAGCCCCTTAACCGGAGGCGTGGTCAACTCGGGAACTAATGCCTCGCTAAGTCCCAAAGCATTCAGCAGTTGAGTGGCTTCCTCTACCGAAGCGCTTGCCTGTCGATAAAATACAGCAGCAATCCAAACTTCATCTCGACCAATTACTGGCTCTAGTGCCTCAAAGGTTAACCCCTTTGCTTTTTTGGCTTCCAGGAGTTTTACGGTAATGGGTGGAAGTTCAAGGCTTGACATTAATGTTCTCCTCAAAAGGTTAAATCAGCCCCACCGACTTCTCGCATGTGAAATAAACTTTCTTTAACGTGAGTTCGACGGAAAAAGATGTCCAAGACTACATCTTACAAAATAGCAAGTGTGCCTTCTAGAAAATGTGCTAGAGGTATATCAGCGCACTATAGCGGAACTTTAAACACCCAGTCTTGATACTTAGGCTCACGATTTTCGGTGATCGCCGTAATTTTTTCTTTGAGCCGATGAGTAATAGGCTTCTCTAGGGGCAAATGATAATTTTCAACCTGCTTAATGGGCGTAATCTTAGCCGCCGTTCCGCTCAAAAATGCCTCATCTGCAATCAGCAGCTCAGTTTTATCAACGGGGCGCTCTACCACTTCATAGCCCAAATCCCGTGCCACTTGCATAATGCTGTCACGGGTAATGCCTTCTAAGACATCCTGATCTACACCAGGGGTAAAAATACGTCCATTGCGCACCACAAAAAGATTCATGCCAGAGGCTTCGCAGATCTTGCCCTGGGTGTTCAGCAAAATGGATTCATCAAACCCAGAGGCGATCGCCTCGGTTTTAGCCAAAGAAGACGTAATATAAGCCCCGCTGATTTTGCCGCGCAAAGGCAGACTTCGATCTTCTTGACGATACCAAGAGCTAAAGCGACAGCGCACACCATCGGCGGCTAAATAATCGCCTAGCTCAAGGCCGTAGATAAAAAAGTCCTTTTCAATATCGTGGAGGCGGGGTGTAATGCCGAGATCAGAGGTATAGACAAAGGGGCGAATATAAAACGGCTTTTGGGGTTGGTTTTTCTGGACAAATTCAGTAATGGCGGTCTGAATTTGTCCAGCAGATAAATCAAACTGCAAAAACTTAGCGCTTTGGGCTAGGCGCTGACAGTGGCGATCGAGCCGAAACAGCAAAATTTGGTTTGGATTTTGAGGATCGGGAATACCTCGCATCCCACCAAAGGCTCCAGTACCGTAGTGGAGCGCGTGGGTTGCAATCGAAAGCTTGGCGTTCTCAAACGGAATGAACTGATTCTCAAAGTAGGCGATGGGTAAAAAGTTGTACATGAGCGACTCAATGGACTGCAACGGAAGGCTCCTTACTTCAGCCTATGGGAGCAGGAGCTGCATGGCAAGCTAGATTTAGTACGGTACGCGCTATCGTTGTACTAGCCTATTTTGGCTTTACCCGCCGATGGATTGAATCGAGAGCCGTGCGTCAGCCTACCTATTCTTTTGTTATTCCGCTCTACAACGAAGAAGATACCCTGCCCGAACTCTATCGTCAGCTCACGGCGCTCTTCGATACGCTAGATGGCGAGAGCGAGCTGATTTTGATTGATGACGGTAGCCGCGATCGCTCATTGAGTATGCTGCGATCGCTCCAAGCCCAAGATGCCAGAGTTCGCTACCTAAGCTTAGGCCGTAACTTTGGGCATCAAATTGCGCTATCTGCGGGGCTACAGTTTGCCACGGGTAAAGCCGTCATCGTCATGGATGCAGACTTGCAAGATCCGCCCGAAATTGTGTCTCAACTGATTGACCAATGGCAGGCAGGTTATGAAGTGGTGTATGGGCAAAGACTCAGCCGCACCCAAGAAAGCTGGCTCAAACGGCTGACAGCCTACGGGTTTTACAGACTGCTCAAGCGTTTATCAGATGTCGAGATTCCGGCGGATACAGGCGACTTTTGCCTGATGGATCAGGCCGTCGTCACCCTCCTCAACCAAATGCCAGAACGCAACCGCTATATCCGAGGGCTACGCGCTTGGGTGGGGTTCCGTCAAACCGCCGTTCAGTTTCACCGTCCAGGCCGATATGCTGGCTCGGTTAAATATACCTTTCGCAAATCTCTGGCTTTAGCCATTAACAGCATTTTGGGCTTTTCTAAAGTCCCGCTGCGGCTGGCAACCTACCTGGGGCTATTCTCCGCAGGCTTTGCAGGCTTGATGATGGCGCTAACGATTTACTGGCGCTTTTTTGATGCCTCTTCCCATCGCTTAGAGGGGTATGCATTTATTACAATGGCAGTGTTTTTTCTGGGTGCTGTGCAGCTCATCTGCATCGGCATTTTAGGAGAATATATTGGGCGTATTTACGAAGAAGTGAAAGGTCGTCCGCTCTTTACTATCAAAGAATTGGGTGGATTGACACCACAGGCTGTTCCAAAGGCTCAAGCGATCGTTGGCACTAGGTAAGATCTCAAGAGAGAAAGCCATCCGACCATAATCTTGGCAGGCCATCATCAGCCGTTACGGACGTGGCTACCGTAAGGACACACCGACAGGTGTGTCCTTACGGTAATCAACTTATTCGTAAATCCAGGTAGAGAGGGTAGGCGTCCAGTTTGAGAGTTCTTCCGGCTTAAACCAGAGATCAATCTCACGCACTGCCGTTTC
>JAGVDA010000555.1 GCA_020058975.1 Thermosynechococcus sp. WC_1
ACAAGGCGATCGAATTTGGCGTTTTGCAGCGCTTTTGGGTAAGTCTCGCTTTCGAGAATGGGGCGTAGTGCCGCTAAAACCTCGACTAGCGGCAGATTAGTGCCATTCGCATGACCAATGGGGATATAGGCCACAGGCATCTCGCCGTCAACTTCCGCTGCTGCCCAGCAGCAACCAATCCCCACCAGTTGGGCATCGCGGGGGGTGAGGCTGGTGGTTTCTGTATCCCAAGCCACGGGGGTTTGCGGGTTAGTGCAGCCCTGAAGCGTTTTGACGAGCTGCGTCAGTTTTTCGGGGGTGTCAATAATTTTGGGGGTCAGGCTTGGCCCTTGAGGGGTGTCGTCCGCACTAAAGAACCACATATCGTCGGTGTCTGAGGCCGATTGCGCTTGGGCGGTAGACTCAGCAGTGCCGCCGAGATGCTTTTGCAGCGCTGGTAACTGCTTAAGAAAAGTCAGAAGCTCCAGCTTTTCTAAAACTGGTGTAACCTGCGCCAGATCAAACCCCTCAAGTCGAAAATCTTGAGGCTGTACCGCAAGGGGCACATCTAAGTGAATCTGCGCCATGTACTGAGAATGCAGCGCGGAATAATGCCCTTCGATCAGCTTTTTCTGGACGGCTCCCTTAATTTCTGGCAGAGCGTTGTACACGCCTTCGAGGGTCTGGTATTGGGTCAAAAGCTGGACGGCGGTTTTGTGACCAATGCCTTTAACGCCAGGAATATTGTCGGAGGAATCGCCGCAGAGTGCTTTGTAATCGACCACTTGGTCAGGGCGCACTTCCAACTTGATAAAGACTTCTTCAGGGCCAAAGGATTGAGACGTGGCAGCACTTCCACGGGCAGCACCAAAGGCATTGCTCAGATACAGTATCCGCACTAAACCTGCATCATCAACAAGTTGAAAAAGGTCGCGATCGCCGCTGACAATTTTGACGTGCCATCCCTGTTGGCTGGCTTTGCGCGTGAGGGTGCCAATCACATCATCGGCTTCATAGCCTGGGGCTACCACAATGGGCAAATTTAGGGCGCTCAGCAGTTCCTGAAGGTTTTGAATATCGGGTATAAAGTCTTCTGGCGTTTCAGAGCGACCTGCTTTATAGGTTTCATCGGCATCGTGGCGATAGGTGGGGCCGCCTAAGTCAAAGGCGATCGCCAGATACGTCGGTTGCTCTACGCTAATAACCTCAATGAGGCTTTTGAGAAACCCAAAGCACACGCTGGTAGGGATACCCGTTGAGGTGCGTAACCCTCCTTCTCTGCCTTTAGCAAAGGCGTAATAAGACCGAAAGGCCAGGGAGTGACCATCAATGAGCAAAAGTTTTGAGGCAGCAGGGTTCACAGTGAATCTAGTGGCAAGGTTGACCTTATTGTAAAGGCGATCGCAGGCCATCCTCATTTCAGCCACGGGTTCAGCATAGCGCGGCGGTATTCACTCCAAAAAGAATCGGTATGGCAATACGCCTGAAATCTTTAAGCATAAAGATTTGCAATACTTTTTAGCAGCCTAAACAGCTATTTGATGCTTAAAGACTTTGCTTACTAGGGCTAAAGCTTCTGCATTTGTAAAAATACAGTATAAATTTGCTTTAAGCAGACTACAATTTTAGAGTATATTGCAATTAGATATCAATAAGTTAAAGCCTGAACAGGTAAGCAGTAGCTACTTTCATGGATTGAGGGCGCAAGCGAGTAGCCTAACGTCCTGAGCCAGCTCTGTCTTTTTCAGCTTGTCGGCGTCAACTTTCTCAGCGCCATCCTCTAAAAATTTCAATATCTCAACAAGTATCGCAACTATGGCAATTACAAGACGAGTTTTCCTGGCTTCTGGAACCGCAGCGGCTGCGTTTGCCGCTCATCAAATCCTGAACACTAAGGTTGGTAGTTCAGCAGAGCGGGTGATGAATCTCTATTCGGCACGGCACTACAGCTCCGACACCGCAATTTATGAGAGCTTTACCAAAAAGACGGGCATTAAGGTCAATTTAGTAGAGTCCCCTGGCGACAAGCTGATTGAGCGGGTCAAGAGCGAAGGAGCAAATAGTCCAGCGGACGTAATTATTACCGTGGATGCAGGCAACCTTTGGCGTGCCCAAGACGCAGGTTTATTTCAACCCGTCTCTTCACGCATTTTGACGGGTCTTGATGCTAGCGCACGAGATCCACAAGGGCACTGGTTTGGGTTTACCCGACGGGCGCGGGTGATTGTGTATAACAAGGCAAAGGTGAAGCCTGAAGATCTCTCTACTTATGAAGCGCTAACCGATAGCAAATGGAAAGGTCGGATTTTGGTTCGGTCTTCTGGCAATGTTTATAACCAGTCTTTGGTCGGCTCAATTTTAGCCGCACAGGGTGAAGCTAAGACAGAAGCATGGGCGCGCGGTTTGGTGGCTAATTTTGCCCGACCCTCAGAAGGGAATGACACGGCTCAAATTAAGGCCGTCGCAGCCGGACTAGGGGATGTTGCGCTAGTCAATACCTACTACGTTGCACGACTGGCAAAATCTGATAAAGCCGAAGATAAAGAGATTGCAGCAAAGATAGGCGTGTTCTTCCCCAATCAAAAAGATCGAGGAACCCATGTCAATATCAGCGGTGGTGGTGTTGCGAAGTATGCACCCAACAAAGCTGCGGCAATTCTATTTCTAGAGCATCTTGCCAGTCGTCAAGTTCAAGAAATTTTTGCCAAGAGCAATTACGAGTATCCGGTTCAGGCTGGAGCGCCTGTTGACCCTATTCTGACGAGCTTTGGTAAGTTCAAGGCCGATAAGCTGAATGCGTCTGTATACGGCAAAAATAACGCATTGGCACTGAAGATCTGCGATCGCGCAGGCTGGAAGTAGCCTCTAGACGGGTGCTTGAGGGAAAGCGGCGATTGTCTTAACTGGGCGATCGCCGCTACTTTCCATTGAGAACTATCGCCTTTAAATAGCCCCATGGTCATGGGGTTAATCAATGAGCTGATAAAGTCCGGTTTGATCATGACTAGACCAATGCAAACCAACAGTTAGTTAGAAGTTGTGACAAAACTGATCGAGAATTAATGCAAGCCCTAACTCAAAATCATGAATCCCATCATGGCGACCCTTCATGAAGTAATGGGTGAGCTTAGGCTGTAAGTTCAAAGGAATGACACCATGAAAGCGATCGTTCAAACAGAGTACGGTTCGGCGGATGTGCTGAGATTGGCAGACGTTGACAAGCCCGTCGTGTCAGACAATGGCGTGCTTGTGCGGGTTCATGCCGCATCCGTCCATGCTGGTGACTGGCATCTGATGCGGGGGACTCCGTTCTTGATCCGCTTTATATTTGGAGGGGTGCTTAAGCCCAAAATCAAAATCCTTGGGACTGATGCCGCAGGAAAAGTTGAAGCCGTTGGCAAAGATGTGACGCAGTTTAAACCTGGCGATGAGGTCTTTGGCGATCTGTCTGAGTGCGGTTTTGGTGCGTTTGCCGAATACGTCTGTGTGCCCGAAACAGCTTTGGCGTTAAAGCCCGCCAATCTGACCTTCGAGGAAGCCGCAACGGTTCCTGGATCTGCCCTTGCTGCCCTTCAGGGTCTACGGGATGTGGGACGGATTCAGTCAGGACAAAAAGTTTTGATCAATGGCGCATCCGGTGGCGTGGGTTCTTTTGCCGTTCAGATTGCTAAAGCATTTGGCGCTGAAGTCACTGGCGTATGCAGCACCAACAAAGTTGATATGGTGCGAGCAATCGGTGCAGACCATGTTATTAACTACACAAAAGACGGCGGTATCCCAAAGGGGCAGCGGTATGACCTGATTCTGGATGCGGCGGCCTACCGTTCCGTTTTCGACTATCCGCCAGCATTAAATCCTAAAGGCACCTACGTCTTAGTCGGCGGCTCCACCGCTCGATTGTTCTTTGTCATGTTTTTCGGCTCTTTGATTTCAAAAATCATTCGTCGAAACGTGAAGTTTTTAGTCACAAAACCCAATCAGGCAGATCTCGCTATTTTGAGAGATTTTATAGAAGCTGGAAAAATCTCACCCTTTATCGACCAACGCTACACCTTGAGCGAAGTTCCTGCTGCCATTCGCCATCTCGAACAGCGACAGGTGCGAGGGAAAGTTTCTATCACTGTTTGACATGCTGCGCCTCTCAAATTCAAAAATAAGCTGTCTACAATTCTGGATGCACAGCAGACTGACGACCTCGCGTCATCTGCCAACTTAAGAGCAGTACAGGCAATAGCCCCACCAGCACAATTGCCAAAGCAGGTAAAGCTGCTTCTGCTAAGCGTTCGTCTGAGGCCAGGTTGTAAACCCGAATTGCCAGGGTATCAAAGTTGAAGGGTCGCACAATTAAGGTTGCAGGTAATTCCTTCATGACATCCACAAAGACTAAAATGGCTGCGCTTAATAGTCCGCTCCGTAAAAGCGGAAGATGGATGCGTCTAAGGGTCTGAGACGAGCCATAGCCTAGACTGCGAGAGGCATCGTCTAAGTTAGGGCTAATGTTGCCCAAACTACTTTCAATGGGGCCAAAAGATACGGCTAAAAACCGGACTAAGTAGGCAAAGACTAAGGCCGTGATGGTTCCGCTTAACAGTAAGCCTGTTGAGAGGCCAAACTGCGATCGCATCCACCCGTCTACCGCGTTATCAAAATAGCCTAAGGGCACCATCACCCCCACGGCAATCACCGCACCCGGGATGGCATAGCCCAGCACTGCGGCCTGGGTTGCAAGGCGATTGGTTTTACTGGGGTCTAGCCGTTGACCATAGGCCAGAATAATGGCGATCGCCACGGCAAGCAAGGCCGTCACCCCCGCCAGCAGCAGGCTGTTGCTGGCAAAATTCCAAAACCGATCTTCGGCTGCTGCTGCTGGAAAATCAGAATCTGTCTGGGCTGCTGGACTACCGCTAGTCAACATAAGCTGAAGCAAAGCCCCCGCTGGGAGTAGAAAACCGCAGCTCACGGGAATTGCACAGGCAAGCACGGCTGCAAAGCCGCGTATTCCGCGAAGCGAATATTTTGGTAAAGGCTGATAGCGATTCGCGCTTTGGTAATAGCGCTGCTGTCGTCGCGCCCAGCGCTCTAAAATAACCAAGCTAAAAATAAACAGCAGCAGCAGCGCAGACATCTGCATGGCTGCGCTGCGTTCCCCCATCGCAAACCAGGTGCGATAGATCCCCGTGGTGAAGGTTGGCACACTAAAATACTCCACCGTGCCAAAGTCATTTAGGGTTTCCATGAGCGCTAAAGATACCCCTGCCGCCACAGCGGGGCGCGCCATCGGTAAGGCCACGCGCCAAAAGCTCTGCCACGGACTATAGCCCAGGCTGCGACTGGCTTCTAGGGTAGAGACAGACTGGCTTAAAAACGCAGATCGCGCCAAAAGGTAAACGTAGGGGTACAGCACCAGCGCCAGCATCACAATGGCTCCGGGTAGCGATCGCACTGGTGGGAACCAGTAATCTTGAGCGCTCTGCCACCGGAACCAGCCCCGCAGCGTGGTTTGAACGGGGCCGTAGTAGTCTAAGAGGTCGGTATAAACATAGGCCAAAATATAGGCCGGAGCCGCCAAAGGCAGCAGCAGCATCCACTCCCATACTCTTCGGCCTGGAAACTCGCAAAGTGTGACCAGCCACGCCGTCCCCGTGCCGATAATTATCGTCAGTAGCCCTACGCCCACCATCAGCCCCAGGGAATTACTGACATAGGTGCCCAAAACCGTGGTCTGGAGGTGTTCCCAAATGGGCGTTGCATCTGAGAAAATGCCCGCGACCACCGCTAAGACAGGCAAAGACAGCAGCGCAGCAAGTCCGCCCACCACAACGCTCCAGGGACTGATTCTGCGATGAGGGCGATCGCTGTTCTCTTGAATTTGTTGCAACTGCATTACAGTCTCTGGCTTTATACCTGCATTTTCTACTGTACTACGAGTAAAATTTGTTGATGATGACTTTCAATAAGTCTTTATCCTTGAGCCTGTCGCAACCGAAATCCCCATGACTCAATCTTTTATCCTTGCGTTAGACGGCGTTGTTAAACAGTTTGCGGGGTCTGTGTCTCCAGCCGTTAACGCCATCACGCTAGATCTTGCTGAGGGTGAAATCTTAGGCTTATTGGGGCCTTCTGGGTGCGGCAAAACTACGCTGCTGCGACTGATTGCAGGGTTTGAAAAACCACAGTCTGGCACCATTGTGCTGGCGGAGCAAACGGTCGCAAGCCGTCGCCACTGGGTTGCACCTGAGCGCCGCGATGTTGGGATGGTGTTTCAAGACTATGCGCTATTTCCGCATTTGAGCGTGGCAAAAAACGTGGCCTTTGGGCTGCAAAATCCGCGTCGTAAAATGCCTCAGACCCAAATTCAGTCGCTAACCGAGGCGGTGATCGCCACCGTGGGTTTAACAGGGCTAGACCAGCGCTACCCCCATGAGCTATCGGGTGGGCAGCAGCAGCGGGTTGCATTAGCGCGCGCCCTAGCGCCAAAACCCGCACTCATTTTGTTAGACGAACCCCTCAGCAACTTAGATGTACAGGTGCGGCTGCGACTGCGTCAAGAAATTCGGGATGTGCTGAAGTCAACGGGGACTTCCGCCGTATTTGTGACCCACGATCAGGAGGAAGCGCTGTCGGTGTGCGATCGCATTGCGGTGCTAAATCACGGCTGTCTAGAGCAAATTGATACGCCCGAAAAGCTGTATTACGAACCTGCTTCTCAATTTGTATCTGAGTTTGTCACCCAGGCCAATGGCCTCAGGGCGCAGTGGCACGACGGCGGCTGGAAAACCGAAATTGGCTGGTTTGCAGCCCCCCCCGACTACCAAACAGAAACCCCACAGGGAATCGCTATGATTTTGCAAGAAGGGCTACGGATAAACGCAGATGCAGATAGCCCCATTGTGATTTGCGATCGCCAGTTTTTAGGCCGCGAGTATCGCTATCGCCTGAGTACACCCGATGGCGCGACGGTTTATGTGCGATCACTCATTCACCAGCCTTTAGCAGTGGGAAGTACCGTAAAGCTTTCCATTGACCCCGCAGCAGTACGCATTTTCCCCAATCATTCTTTCTAATCCGGCTTCCCTCGCCCGTTCTGGGAGAGGGGCTGGGGGTGAGGGTCTATTACTACCGAGCTTTCGCTGCCAGCTCTGCATAGCTCAAAACAGTTGGATTTCGGAAATAGACTGTTCCGTTCTCATCCCAAAATACATGGAGATAATCTGGCTGCCCTTGCTTTGACTGCCCTCGCTTAGAGAGCTGATAGACCTTTATGCCATTCTCTTCCGCCAGATCTAAAGGAGAAAGGTCATACCCTTTTTTATTGAGATTCTCTTCAATTCGACGGGCAACCAAACGTCCATCGCTTTCTATAAATGCAAAACAGTCTTGAGTTGGGCTGGCAGTACATCCCGCTGCGGCACCTTCCATCTGAAATTCATTTGCAGGGGTAGAGATAGGCGTGGGCGTTGCTGAAGGAGTAGGAGACGGCTGAGGCTTGCTGACTAAAGATTTGGGTTGAGAGACGGCTGTAACGGTTTTAGGCGGTGCAGCCGCAATTTTCTGCACAACTACACGCTTAGGCTGAAGCAATGATGTGCTTTGAACCTTAGAAGAAAGATTAACGGGTTGACGCGCCGCTATTTTTTTGATCTCAGACGATGGCGGCATAGAGGGAAGCGTAATAACCCGAACGGGTTTTCCAGGTTTTGGAAGGGCGGCTTCTAAGTCGCCTTTGGTTTGAATGGGATAGGCTAGCAGTAGACCATGCAGCCCCAATGCAGGAAGCAACATGTGCCAAAAAGACGGCTGAGCCTTGAACATCTTTTTTAAGAATTATCGTCAATAGTTCTACTACTATAAGGCAACTTTAGTCTCCATTTCACCTTGATATAGAATCAGTCAGATATAGAAAAATTAATCACAGCGGCGGCTGCATGAGTTAGTCTACGCGCAAGAGAAACTATCAAATGGGGCAAAACATGTCACGCTCAATCTGGATTGCTGGTGCTTTTGTCCTTGTGCTGGGAAGTTTATATACGGCAAAACGCAGTCCAGGGGCTGATGCCCCACGCTTAAGGGGTGATACTCAGCCGTCAGCAGCGGCAACAACGCCATTAACCGTCACCACTCAACCAGGACAGCTTGCGGGAAGCGTTGATGGGGGGGCGATCGCATTTAAAGGAATCCCCTATGCCGCCGCCCCCGTGGGGGATCTCCGCTGGCGGGAGCCACAGCCCGCTCCAGCATGGCAAGGGATTCGGAGCGCAACCACCTTCGGAAAGTCCTGCATCCAGCCCACCTTCAACACCTCAATGGATTGGTCAAGCAGCCTCGGAACCCAAAGCGAAGATTGTCTTTCCCTCAACGTGTGGAAACCACCCACACATTCATCCACAAAACGACCCGTAATGGTCTGGATTCACGGTGGTGCGTATGTGATTGGGTCTTCAAGTTTACCGATATGGAGCGGCGCACCCTTGGCAAATAAGGGTGCCGTGGTCGTTAACTTAAACTATCGTCTAGGGCAACTGGGGTTCTTTGCGCACCCAGCCCTAGAAAAAGAAAAACCTGGTGGACCGGTCAACTTTGGATTGCTGGATCAAATTGCGGCGCTTAAATGGGTACAGCAAAATATTGCCGCCTTTGGGGGCGACCCTAACAATGTGACCATTTTTGGAGAATCAGCAGGGGGGCAAAGCGTCTTGGCGCTAATGGCGTCACCCTTAGCCAAGGGGCTATTTCACAAAGGGATTGCCCAAAGCACCTATGGCTCTCCTGAGATCAGCCGAGCAAACGCCGTCGAGATAGGCAGCAAGATTGCCAGTGCCGTGGGCTTAAGGGGTGCTGCCTTAACTCCAGCAGATTTGCGGTCAGTCCCAGCAGAGAAATTTGGGCAACTCAAAAGCGTTGGGCTATCAACCTCACCCGTGGCGATTAGCGGAGATTCGGTGCTGCCAAAGCCAATTTTAAGCACCTTTGAAAACGGAGAGGAGGCGCGAGTGCCCCTTATTATCGGCAGCAACAGTAATGAAGCGAGCGTTGCGACAGCATTTGGCATGGATCCAGCTGCGTTAGTCCAGCGTCTGGGGTTTTTGCGCGGTGCGATTGAGGTTCTCTACCCTGGGGTCAATGATGATAAAACCTTAGGGCTTCAGCTCATTCGAGATACGGTCTTTACTGCCCCAGGGCGTCGGTTCGCCGCGCTCCATGCGCGGTATGCCCCAACTTGGCGCTACTACTTTAGCTATGTGCCTGCTGGCCTGCGATCGCAGTGGTCAGACGGTGTACCCCACGGCGGCGAAATTCCCTTTGTGATGAATACGGTAGATTTGGATCAGGCGATCGCAGGGAAGCTTACCAATGGCGATCGCACAATGGCAAAGCGAATCAGCAGCTACTGGTTTGAGTTTGCGCAGTCTAGTAGCCCTGTACCCGCCAATAGCCCCCTATGGCCGACCTACAGCCTAAACAATGACAAAACGCTAGCATTTGGCGAAAGAATTACGGTTGAAACTAACTTCATGAAGGCACGGCTAGACGTTCTATCCAAGCTTTACGCCCAGATGTTTCCTGCCCCATAACGCAGAAGATTTTGAGATGGATTAAAACGGCGATCGCAGACGACTAAATCGGCACCCAACTCAAGTCCATGCAATCTTCATCGCCTATTTTGGGAATGATCGACATAACGGCAATGGTGCTTTAAGAGCATAGCAAATGCCCATTCTTAGAGGCTTATCTGGCAACGAAATTCATTGTCTAGCATGCCAGGGGTAAACCCTTAGCGATTTTGTCCCTTATCTGAGACAGATCTGTTGCAACCTCTTAAAAAAAATTCCACCCTTGTCTTTCGATGACATCTTGTAGCTCAGACTCCAAGGATCCAAAAGCTGCTAGGGTGCGTAAGTGGCTGAAATCATCGATTAGTTCTGAAACTCGATGAGTGCGCTCACTTTCCGAAAACGTCCTAAGCCGCCTTGACGAAAGACCACTGGCTTGGCGAAGAAGCTCATATAAAACGTTTTTAGGGTCAGGCTCATCTTCAAGTCTTCTTATATCTGGAAGATTTAATGGGGTTTTTCCGTTTGGGTTGGATGCAGCTTTGCGCAAGGCAACACTGTCAAATAGCAACCATGCTTCTGTCATACGAACTGGTACTACGCAAACTGTCGGAACAGAAATGAGGGAAGCAGATTGAGTGACGGCGTTGCAAATTTCATTTATGCGAGTCTTGTGAGGATCTTTTTCTGCATCACGATGGATAAATAAAAGCTCACATGGGTATAAATCTAAACTTAATTTAATTCGCTTTTCAAATGTATTTCTTAATGACTTATCGAAGGGACGAAGATCTGCCCATTGCGGTTGGATAGCACAATCATTAAGATGAGTTTTTAATAGCCAATTAAGGATAGGAATAAGTGCTCTATCTGAGCTACCGTCAGAGAGTAAAGTATAACGGAGTTCTATCATAGCTATTCACTCAAAAAGCCTGGAAGTAGGAGTTGAAGATCTTCTCTGTCTACGACTCGGCGTTTCTTGGATTTCACAGACTTTAGTTTTTGATAATCCGTATTATAACCGTTGTTATCAAATTCCAAATCTTGACTAGAAACTGGGTTGAGATACGCAAGAAGCTTACCTTTTGAAATAATATTTACGTTATTAGGTTCTGGATCTTTGAGTTGCCGCCAAGTATCAGGTAAGTATCCAAAACAAACTCGCTTAAATCTTTGGCCTGAACGTACTGTTTCCCTTAATTCAGCCACCAGAAGGCTGTCTTCAGGTACTTGCATGACAACTGCTGGTGAATGAGTATTAATAATTACTTGACGCAAAGGGTTATCCAATCCAATAGATTCATTTGTGTCAGTAGCAATATCTTGAAGGAGTTGCAGAATCTTTGGAATTCGCTCTGGATGAATTCCATTTTCTGGTTCTTCAAGGCATAGAAGACCTTGTGCTTCTGGATCTAGCTCAATCACGGCTAACGCTAAAAAGCGCATTGTTCCGTCTGAAAGAGATTTTGCTGGATGGGACGTTCCGTCTCTACTTGTAACCATCAAAGTAAGAAGTTCGCGTCGATTATCTCGATCAACCCACACCTTGTCAACATCATCAATCAGATTTGCTAATCGATTTGCAACCTCGTAATAAACTTGATTATCCTCTTCATTATCAGATTGTCCATTTTTAAGTCTTTCTAGTCTTGCAAGGTGATAAAGAGTTGCAGCTAAGTGAGAACCATCCGTTTCTAATTTAGTAGGTGCAGTGAATTCATCAGGTTGTCGCAAGGAAGAAGGTTCTAGTTGAAGTAGTTGCCATGATTGCATTTCTCGTCGAGCCATCAGAGCAGTTGGGCTTTCAGCAGCGTTTGTAACAGATAAAACTGTCCGAGGAAGATTGATAGCTGACCGAGCTAGAGGTCTACCACTACTTCCACCGTCTTGGTGGAGTTTGATTACTCTACTTGGCCCCTCCCCTTCTGTAGAAATAAAATATGGCACCCTCCGTTCACCCTGCACTGCTGTCTTTCGCCAGTTTTTTGCTGTGTGAGGAAACAATAAATGTTTGGCAGCATCTCCAAGATTGATATGAACTAATTCTTCTTTAAGAATTTCTAAAGCACCCAACGAACGAAGACTATTATCAGCACGATAAGCAAGATGAACAGAGTAACGTAAAAAAGTAATGCTTGCTTTTGCCTTTTGCCCTAGATCATCTACTCCTTCAAATGGAACAATCATCTCTGCTTCAAAAGACATTTCATTGGCATAAGTATTACCTACACGATGAAAGAGACTTCGCACGTCTCCTGTTTTCCCTTCTTCATCTCGAACAGATAAAGCAGCTTCAATTAAAGGTAGATTGGACAATGCACTTAGAAATCTGATGGCATCAAAAAGATTAGACTTGCCAACACCATTTGCTCCAGCAATGCAGGTAAAGGCTCCGAATCGGACATCCACATCAACGAGATTTTTAAAACCAGAAACTTTTAGCCGGGTCAGCATTATGAGTCCTTTTGAAATACACATCTCTGGCAAAGAAAACGTTCTTCAGCCGTTAATGACATCTAATATAGCAATCCTAGATCATTTATGAGAAACAACCATAAGTAAAAAGCTTAGGGAAATCAAATATCTGTCGATGGGATGCAAACTCAAATAGAGCCT
>JAGVDA010000487.1 GCA_020058975.1 Thermosynechococcus sp. WC_1
AAAACTCCTGGTGCATCTAGCAAGTTTAGCTCTGGCGAAATGCGTACCCAGCGCAGTTGGCGCGTTACCCCTGGCTTACGGGCGCTTTCGACCACGCGGCGGTTAAGTAAGCGGTTAATGAGCGCCGACTTGCCCACATTGGGGAAGCCGATGACCACCGCCCGCACCGCGCGAGGATTCATACCGCGATCGCGACGGCGCTGGTTGAGCTTTTCTCCCGTGGCTTGGGCTGCCTTGATTAAAACGCTGACGCCTTTACCGTTTTGGGCATCGGTGTAGTAAGGTTTTTCACCCTGAAGCCGAAACCAGTCTCTCCAAAGTTCCGCAGCTTTGGGGCTAATTAAATCGACTCGATTGAGCACTAAGATTCTGGGTTTTTCGCCAATCCATTCTTGGACCTGAGGGTGAGTGCTGGCTAAAGGAATGCGGGCATCTCGCACTTCTAATACAACATCAACACGCTTAAGCTGCTCTAAAAGATTTTTCTCAGCTTTCGCAATGTGCCCCGGGTACCACTGAATGGGGGGAGTAACGGACGTAACTTTCATGGTTCAGGGTTCGTGACGGGTGCAATCTATATTATGGGGAATCTTACCTTCTGATGATGAAGCAGAAAACCTAGTTATAAACTGAGGACGCTTCCTTAAATTGAAAAATAATGAGGTCAGAATGCTGTCAGCCCCTGATTGTATTGGGTTGAAACCTCCTTGCCACAACCGTCAAAGGCTTGATTGTGCTAGGATGCAGGCTAAAGATTATTTTCGGCTGTGTAATTCGTCTAATCAGCGTTTCTCCGGATCTAACTCGCTTCATCACCTTGATTCTGGAAATGCTTTATGTCAATTTATGTTGGTAATCTGTCTTACGAGGTCACTCAAGACGACTTGAACCAAACCTTCGCAGAGTACGGCACGGTCAAGCAGGTCAAAATGCCGACTGACCGAGAAACAGGCCGTCTAAGAGGGTTTGCTTTTGTCGAAATGACGACAGATGCTGAAGAAACTGCCGCAATAGAAGCCCTTGATGGTGCGGAATGGATGGGACGTAACCTAAAGGTTAACAAAGCGAAGCCTCGCGAAGATCGAGGCGGATCCTTTGGGGGCGGTGGTGGCGGCGGTCGCTACTAAGCTTGTTTCGATTGATCCAACTGCGATCAGGCTTTAGGCAAAAGATTAAACTCTAAGGTCTTCGGGGTAGACCCATTGTGTCTACCCCTTTTTAGTAACGAGTGACTAGCCTGTTAAGCAGATTAAAGACCTTGCCCTCTAAGGAAATATTTAAATGACCCAAATCATTCCTGGCGAAAGCGAAGGCGTTGAGTCGGTACTCCGTCGCTTTAAGCGAGAAGTTTCTAAAGCAGGTATTTTTCAGGACATGAAAAAACATCGTCATTTTGAAACGCCCATCGAAAAGAAGAAGCGAAAAGAGATTGCCAAACATAAGCAGAGCAGAAAACGATTTCGGTTTTGACGTTCGTGTGGAAATGGTGCAGCCCTGTCACGTTAAAGATGGGCTAGAGCGGCTGGCATTGATGGAATAGATGCTTTTAAGTACACGCACTTTTACTGGGTTTTCTATGAATACGAATGAGCTGTTGAGCCGATATGCAGCAGGGCAAAGAGATTTTAAGAACGTAATCTTAATTGCGGCAAATCTCAGGAGTGCAAATCTCAGTGGCGCAAACCTGAGCGGCGCGAATTTAACAAAGGCCAATCTAACAAAGACCAATTTGAGTCACGCTAATCTAGCGGGAGCCAATTTAGCGCAGACCAATTTAATGGAAACCAACTTTGTTAAGGCTAATTTGAGCGGTGCAGATCTCAAGGATTCCACTTTGGATGGAGCATTTCTTCATGGTGCCACCCTACCTGATGGAGCGATGGGTTCAGAAAATCCGAAGTTGGGGATGTCCGTATAAGTGGGATAGATCCTATCCTTTGGGGGCCGTTGGGTTGAGGCTGATTACTGAGGTAAGAAACGATGAAAATTCAGGCGATGGAAATTCGGATGGGCGATCGCATTTTGGCCTACTGCAATAATAAGCAGCAAGTCTGCACTGTGCGCCAGGTTGAAGATTCGGGTCAGGGCAGCATTGCCTTGACGGTATGCCCCTCAGAGCATTATCGACTGTCTTTAGCACGGGTGATTCGATTTCAGCGCGATGCGTTAGTCGATTTGTCGAGCGAGGGTGGCAAACAGCTATAGGTGCAGCGATTTTACCCTTGCCGCATAGGCTGTGGGGGCGTGGTTGATGCTGCAATACGGTCGGCTATAGCTGAGCGGTAGTTCTAAATGATGTTTTTCTAAAAAGTCACCGTCGCTTAGTATTTCTGCGGTCGATCCATCTCTGGCGATCAGTCCGTGGTTTAAGACGATGGTGCGATCACACAGTTCTAGCGCTAGGTCTAAGTCATGGGTGGCGATGAGCTGCGTAATGGGCAAACTTCGCAGTAGCTCAATGAGCTGACGGCGAGATCTAGGGTCAAGCTGTGCAGACGGTTCATCTAGCACCAAAATCTGAGGCTGCATGGCAAGCACTCCGGCGATCGCCACGCGCTTCTTTTGTCCCCCTGAGAGGTTACTGGTATTGCGATCTTTAAGGTCTGCAAGGTCTAAGTCAACCGCCTGCATTGATATCATGCAGCGACGGGTTAATTCTTCCCCTTTACAGCCTTGGTTCATCGGGCCAAAAGCCACATCTTCCCAAACCGTGGGCATAAAAAGCTGGTCGTCTGGGTTCTGAAAGACGAGTCCCACGAAGTTGCGAATGGCCTTAAGATTCTGCGGATCCATCGGGTATTCGCCCACCACCACAGTGCCCTGCTGCGGCATCAAAATGCCGTTGAGGTGAGACAGCAAGGTCGATTTGCCCGAGCCATTTGCACCCACCAGCGCAACTCGCTCTGTGGCCTTAATGTGTAGATCTATGCCCCTGAGCGCTTGAGTTCCGTCAGGGTAGGCATAGTAAAGATTCTCAATGGAAATGGGATTATGGTGCATTCAGGGCAAGACTATAAAACTAACGAATAAAACTAACGAATAAGAGAAATGCTTTGTCCCGCAAGGGCTAACCCTAGGGTCAACGTTAGTGCCGCGATATCATATCGTCCTGTGTTAGGCGTTTCTACAGCCGTTGGGATACCCTGGTAGCCGCGTGAGAGCATCGCTTGATGGATGCGATCGCCCCTTTCATAGGTGCGGATAAACAAAGACCCAATCATGTTGCCAATCACCATGCGCTGCCAGTGGCTGCCCCCCATGAGATTTCGAGACACCGCAGCACGACGCATGGCGCTAAACTCATCAATCAGCACTCCAATGTGGCGGTACATTGAAGCCATAATTGCAATCAGCAGTGGCGGAACTCTCAAAATAGCAAGACCTTTCAGCAACATAGGGACAGGGGTGGTCAGCGTCAGCATATTCAGCAGCAGCAGTGATAAAAGCGCTTTGAAGCTAACACTCCCCAATACAGTGAGTCCAGTGGTGGTGATCTGAAGCCAACCCCATTGCCACACCACATCGCCTCCCTCTCGAAACAGTGTGCCCATCAGCACAACCCCCACAAAGGCATATTCAACCGCAATGCGTTTACACAGCACCCATAGCGTTACTCGGCTGACCAGCAGCATCCCTAAAATCGCTGCGCCATAAACACACCAAGTCAGCCATTGCCCATTAGGCGTCAGCACCGTTGCCAGCAGCAAAAGCAGAACACAAAGAATGCGGGTTTGGGGCGCTAAACGATGCCAGGGCGTCTGCTGATGACTGTCAATATCTAAGTGAAATGCGCCAATATGCAGCAGCATGAATTAAAACTCCTTACCGATTAACGCATTATTCAATCGGAGAAGCTTCATCTGGGGGAGTAGTGCCTCGTGACGTCAGTTTACCCACGCCCCATGCTAGGCAAAAGGTTGCTAGGGTTCCGAGCAGCCCAGCGAGTGGGGTTGCAAACTGTTGGGGGACTCCGCGTAATGCATATCCATCAAAGATTTGGTAAAAGGGTAGCTTATTGGCGAGTGGTACCTCAGCAGCTTTTTTGTCAAATTTAAGGTCTTGGGCAACCCGATCTAAACCATCGGGGTTTTGGCTAGCAAAGGGAGACAGAAACACCCCAATTAAGAGCGCAACCCCTAAGCCTGACAGTACAAAAACTCGATTGCGCGTAGCAGAAGAAGGATGAGTCATGGTGTTCTAAGGGCTTCACGACTGAATAGAGATGTTAAGTCTATTAGTTTAACGGGTTGAGAGCGAACGAGGGGAGGTGGCGATCGCCCGACGCGGGGAGCGATACAGTAAATCGGGTCGAGTGCGCCAGATAAAGGTTACGGTTGCAACGGTAATCAGCGCTTCTCCAATGCCGATAAAAATATGCCAGCCCACCATTGCGCTCATTGCCACATTAAACGGTACGGTACCGGATATTGCTAATTCCAGAGCGCAAAAAACAGCAGCAACCACAACGCTCAGCCAAGCAGCAATGGATGTACCTACAATCATGCCTGAGAGCTTATCTCGTCCAATGGCATACCGAATCGTCCGTAGAAGGTAATATCCGCCAAAGGTGCCAATTAGCCCCATATTGAAGATGTTTGCGCCCATTGCGGTGATGCCACCATCTTGAAACACCACGCCCTGGACAATAAATACTACTGTCATAACCAGCGATCCTGCCCAAGGCCCTAGCAGTGCGCCTGCTAAGGTACCGCCCAGCAGGTGGCCTGAAGTTCCACCAGGAATGGGAAAGTTAATCATTTGTGCCGCAAATATAAAGGCGGCACAAACGCCCATTAAAGGAACCGCTCGGTCTTGGTATTCGGCTTGCACGCGGTTAAGTGCTAAAGCAATGAGTCCAATCGAAATAAGCCAGGTAATGGTCAGCACTGGCGCGTTGAGAAAGCCATCCGGCACATGCAATGCTATGCGTGGCGCAAAGGTGTGACTTACGCTTTGGGTTAAGAGTCCAGTCGAAAACAATAAAAAATTCATGGCAAAAGCAGACACTCCTATGAACGATCAGCGAAGGGCTATTGAAATAACGTGTAGCTCCGTTGCTTTTGCAATAGGGTGATTTTAACGTGTCTTTCATTAGACTGTCTGCGTCATCGAAATACAATGCCCCACCCAGGCATTAGGATAGGGCTAAACTTTTACGTTCTAGTTTTCCAAACATAAAAATGGGAGAGCGTCTAGATGCTCTCCCAAGTCGTTCAATCAGAAGTCTGATTTACGAACTAGAACGTGAAGGTGGTGCGGATTGTACCCACAACGACTGGATCGTTGCTTGAGTTACCTTCTGGGTTAAAGATTGCAACAACCCCTGGCGTAATAGAAATATTGTCGTTGACTTTAAAACGATAGAGCGCCTCAACATGGATATTCATGTCTTTATCAGTTGAGTTTGCAACACTACTTGAGACGAGTTGGGGTTCCATCCCTATAATGATCCCGCCCATATTTCCTGGAATAAATAGGTCTGGGAAAGAGGCTGCCAAAGCAAAGTTAACAATCGTTGCATCAGACCCCTTTGGTGCAAATCCGAGCGCCGACCCATCGTTAGTTAACGTCAAACCATCCGCTTCAGCGCGCGCAAATGTTCCACCAGCCCAACCTGAGAGCGCGAACTTAGGCGTTGCTTTCCAAGAAAACTCTAAACCAGCAGAGTGTGAAGAGGTTGGTGTAAAGAAAAAAGGAAGGTTAGCGCGGAATGTACCTGACCCACCACCAAAATTAACGATAGGAAGTATACCAGTGTTATAAGCTCTAACGTAGGTTAACCCAAACCCTAAATCTTTTGTGGGTTTATAGGTTAGCTGAGCGATCGCTGCATAGTCACCGCCAAAAAGCCCAGATCCAACAACTCCTGGTGAAACGCTGGTTGATTGTGCTGCACCAAAAGCAGATGCCAAATAACCAACCGCAATATTGAACTTATCCGAAATATTGTAGCTAAATCCAACTCCAGTACCAGAAGTATCTAGACCCGAATTATCACCACCAAAGTTAGAGAATCTACCGCTTAAAGGCCGATAAATAGGGTTGCGTATACCAAAACCAGACAGCGCACCTTGACCATCACTATCAAAATATGGGTTCAGAGTATCTGTAAAATCACTGAGTTCTCCGCCTTTAGCAGTAATATAGACAGTCCCTTTGTCATTAAGTACGGGGAAGCGGTACCCTAAATAGTAGAGTCCTAGGCTATCACTAGAAACTTGATTGTATCCAGGTGCCAAGCCTCCTTGAGATGTACCGAACTGAGCATTGTCACCTCTAGCCAAGCTAGGGTTTGAAAATGTTCCTTGCTGTAGACTTGTTATTAATAAGTCCTTCCCAGTGAAACTGGTGAGTAAACTAAGTGTTGCTCTGTAGTTAAAGGTGAAGTTATCGCCAGTTGGCCCAAGAAGATTTGATCCATTGAAGCCAGAAGGCTGTGGTGATGTATTGTTGGACTGAACTCCAGAGAAAATGACTTCGCCAGAAAGCTTAGTCGTCGTCGAGAACTGCTGTGCTTCTAGAGTCTTGGTTCGGGCTTCTAGTCCGTCAACGCGACCCTTGAGGGTTGCCAACTCAGTCTTAAACTCTTCTTGGAGGGCTTTAACGGTTGCGAGGTCTTCTTTGCTTGCAAATCGATCACTAATTTGATCGAGACAAGCATTGAGCGCAGCGGCTAACTCATAGCGGGTTGCGGCTCGGTTGCCTCTAAAGGTTCCATCGGGGTACCCTGCAATACAGCCATAGCGCTCCACCAAAGACTGGAGTGCCTGAAAAGCCCAGTCCGTTGGCTGTACGTCAGAAAGCTGCGAAACTGAAGTAACCTGAGCCTGCTCTTGCTCGTCTGACGCAATCACTTGGAAAGTGTTAAAAGGGCTGGCAGCGACCTGATTCTGTGTCTCTGGAACCGTTACCAAAGGTTCCGTCGCTTCGTTTGCTAAAGCTGCTGTTGCAATAGATGAGAGGGCTAATGCACCGCCCAGAATAAATAAACTCTTCATACTCACACCAAATCTCCAAAACCACTAGGGAGGCATGATATTACTCATGCTTTCTCATTAAATCTATACTAATAGTCTCAGCAATGACTAAAGTTGTCAAAATTTTGTAATTTCTACTGCGACAAACATTAATTCTGATTAGTTTTTCTTATCTTACTAAACGTGAAGCTTTTCTTCTGTATGGCTTTGATGGCTTTGACTAGAGGGTACCCTCTACACTGCCATGCTAAACGCATTCATTATCCTGAATCTCTTATTTATCTACACAGTTTCTATCGTTGATGGCAGAATTCTTAAATCTTTCTTGAGCCTGTCCAAAGGAATCTTTCATGGTTTTCTGAATTTTTTGAGGATCTGGCGTTTTTCCGCCCATTAGGTCGCCAAAGTAGACACAGGCACCTTCGCCAAGCGCCCA
>JAGVDA010000263.1 GCA_020058975.1 Thermosynechococcus sp. WC_1
AGTAACGAAGGCGATAACAACTCGCTACCAGATTTCACTACAGAATTGCCATTCTGAGAATTACTTAAAGGCATCATAGCCTCACTCTTCGCAGGTTCCAGCACAGCCGCCGCTGCTGTTACAGCCTGTGCCACTGCCACCGGAGCAGCAACCCCAACCGCCAAAGTTGCCGGAGCCTCCTGCAACACCTTGCCAATCAGATCCGCCAACCCCAGCACCCGATGGGGGCCAAGCCCTTCAGAATCCGCCCCGCGAATGCCGCGCAACTGCCGCACAATCTCCGCAACAGGCACCTGATAAGTCAATAGCAAATTCGTCAATCGACAGATCGCCTCACACAGCGACTGAATCTCCGTCCCCGATTTGCCCGCCACTAGCCACAGCGACGTTAGCCCTGCCGTCGAGTAGCTCAAGTGCGCCTCAATATTGCCCCAAGTAAAAGTCGGAATCGTGCGATTGAGCGAGAGTTCGTACCCAGCAGGTAAACTTGCCCCCACAGTTGGAACTGCCGCTGCTTCCACCACAGGCTGAACCTCCGGTTCAACGGCATCCGCTACCACAGCAGGAGCTGCAACAGGTGCCTCTGGGTCAGCAAACGCCTCAGGAAATTCCGTCGCCAACTCTAAAAGCGCTTGAATCCGAACCGCCTCTTGGCGCTGATTCCCTCGCGTTGTGCTAACGCTTGCCTGCGCCCCCTCTGGGTCAAAAAACGCCTCAGGGAAAGAATCTACTAGAGTTAATAAAGCCTGTGTACTTGCCATTGTTTCAATACCAAATCATTTGCATCGCTGGGTGAGCGAAGTCGAATCCCAGCATCGGCGGAGGTGTTGAGTTCGGCTCCGCTCACCCAACCTAGACTTTTCGTAGTTTTTAGATTTTCAGCTCATCGGAGATTATTCTTTCTTCAATAATTCAGACCTACTAAAAAAGGGGGGTTAGAGATCTCCCTAACTTCCAGATTTTTCCGCATCGCCCACCTTAATGGGTTCCGACTCCAGCGTGCCAGAGCGATAAATCGTCACGCCCTTCAACCCCGCCTTCGCCGCCAGACGGTAAATCTGCTTAATTTCATCCACCGTTGCATGACTCGGCAAATTAATCGTCTTAGAAATAGAAGAATCAATCCAGTCCTGCCATTTAGACTGCACTAAGATATGCCAGCCTGGGGGCACTTCCCGCGCAATTTTAAACGCCGCTGCAACTTCAGGGTGCTGCTTCGCAAAATCAGTGCCCTTCAGAGAACCAGTGCGTTTCACAATTTCGGCATCCGCTTCTGGGAGGTTCAGGGCTTCGAGGTATGGGTTCAAGATTTGAATCCAGTTTTGTTCGTTCTTCGAGGCATCCACAAATACCTGCTTCCACATCGTTAGGCCAAAGTCTGGCTCAAACGCCCAAGAGCAGGCTGCCAACTGAGCAATACTGCCCGTCGGTGCAATAGACAGCACCGTAGAGTTACGGCGCGGTACTTGGGTCAAGTCTTGGCGATTAGAATTGAGCGCCTGCTCTCCGTTGTACTCATTACCTTCACTGTCGAGCCAGCGCTCAAAGATATTGCCTGTGCGGAGATCCTGAATCTGAGGCCACACGCCACAGGCTCCTTTCTCTGCCGCCAGAGCTTCTGAAGCACGATAGGCATAGTTCGCAATCCAGCCGCCCCAGCGATCGATTTCGTCCAAATGCTGCGCGGAGTCATAGGCAATGTGCGCCTGTTTGAGGTAATCTGCCCAGCCCATAATGCCCAGTCCCAACTGCCGGAATACGTTCCGCACATTGTGTTTTTGGTCTGGGGTGGCAAATTCTGCCACGCTCAGTACGTTGTCTAAGAAGCGAGTGGCGATCGCAACCGTTTGGGCTAAATCTTGCCAGTCAATTTCAATCTCGCCATTCTCATTGCGATGGATAAACTTTGTCAGAACTAGGGATGCAAGGTTACAGGCGCTGTTTGGCGGCAAAAAGATCTCACCGCAGTTGTGCGCCACCAAACCATTAGCATCAAAACAATGTGGCCCAGGCACCGTACAGTCATAGACCTCTTCAACACCATCGGCTGCGATCGCAGCCACCGTCACAGAAAAACGTTCTCGGTTAGGGGTTCGTACATACTGACCCATCAGCGTTTCAAGTTTTTCTACCTTGGCAGGTTCTTGAAACCCAATCACTTCCGCAAACCGACCTAAATTATCTCCCGCAATGATCAGCTCGTGCTGTGCTTTGCAGAAATACGATGCAAGACCGCCATTACCATCAGGCATTAGGCGATCGCCTGCATCCCGACGATTTTGATACAGCTTAGAAACAATTCCCACCCTTGCCAACATTCGTTGAACTGCTTCGAGCGTCGCTAAATCGCTCTGAGCCAAACGAACGCTAACACCTTTAGTTTGATTACCCTGAACACTGCCATCCGCATCAAAGAACCCACGCAAGAAACCTTGATAAAAGGCAAAGCTGGCCTGTTCAACTTCAGTTGTTACTGTTTTAGTGCCTCTGCAAATGCCAAATCGCTGAGCCAGTTCTGCTAATCGAGTCGTTGCTACAACGCTCTTTTGTTGGGCGATCGCCTGAGTGCCTGTTACAGAATAAACTCGACCAACACTGCTTTTCTTTTCAATCTGATTGAGTAAACCTAAGGCATAGCCCATCATCACAGGATTGTTATCGCCCCAGAAGCCAAGAATGCCCTGCATTTGACCCTGATTATTGAGTGCGAAGGTTCCATCTCCCACAAGACTTCCGAGAAGCCAACCTTCATCGAAGGTACCTGCGCCTTCCCAACTCTCCAAAACACGGTGATCATGGAGCATCAGGCGATCTCCAGGTTGGAGATCTTCAGCCGCGACCCATTCCGTGTACTGCCGGTACCGAGTCTGCGCCGTCACTTTCAGCACCCGATGATTTCCGGTCAAGCGTAGCCGATAGCCTTCCTGGGTTTGGAGACTCAGGACAGGTTTAACGCCTGTTGAAAAGAACCCATCAGCGGTTGTGCTGAACAGCTCTCCATTGACGTAGGTACTGTGTTGCTGACCCACTAAATCCTTGACTTGACGTGCCCCCTCGCCCGTATGCACCCAAGTGTCTGCCGTCACACAAGGATTGGTGCAGGTCACAAAATCCCGAATTGGGCTGCGGCGCTTGGCGTTATCAATCAGCAGCAGGCCAGGGTCAGCCGTCGCGTGGGCATTGCTGGCAATTTTGTCCCATAGCTCATGGGCAAAGCCATCCCCAGCGTCCAACTTCGCAAAAAACTCATCGTCGAGCTGCACCGAGATGTTTGCATTGTGCCAACGGCGATCGCGTTTCCCTTCAGGACTCAAGTGTGTTTCTACCCAAGCCGTTGAAAGCTCTTGATTCAGCGCTTGCAGCTTCTCATTCTTCTCATCTTGAGGCAAATCGCTGTTCACCAACTGCGCCATCTGTTCTACAACAGACTTTGTGACCCCAGCATCAATCGTAGATTGCGTCTTGGCCTGGATAAACTCCAAAATGTCAGGGTGTTTCCAATCCATTGAAAACAAAAATGCGCCTCTCCGCGCCTTATTGCCCGTCGTGATTTTTTTAGAATTCTCAGACACCATATCTAGAACCGCACAAGGCCCCAGCGCCCGTCCATCTTGAAACGGCGCATTTTTGGGTCGGATATAGCCCTTTTGACCTTCTGCACCAATATTGATGCCCACACCACCCCTAAATTTAGTGGTCAGCACCGCATCAGACACCAACTTTGTAATGTCGTGGATATTGTCCTCTGTCGAAAGCACAAAGCAGTTGAGCAGACCCCGCGTGCCGTGGTCACAGTTCGCCAAAATGGAGCCACCCGGCACCAGCTTCATAGGAATCAAAACCGAGAGAAACTTTTCTTGCCAGTAGTCCCGCAGTTCTGGCGTAGCTTCCGCGCTGGCGACATACCGAGCCACCCGTTCCACCACTGCTTCCCAAGTGGATTCGCCATTGATGAAATACTTTTGTAAAACCGCCTTCTGGGATTCGCTGAGTTCGGTGACGGGGGACTGAGATACAACCATAGGACTATTTTTAGAGCTAAATGTAATGAGAGTGAAGTTCTATATCTAGCGCCATAACTAGGCATAACAATCTGGCACCCGCTAAGTCTAGTATCGCTCTTTTATGGTGTCAAGTCGTAGCCCTTAGAAATTAAACCTTAAAGAAACGCGCTTCCCGAAGCCAGGTTACGTACCGCCACCTTCAGAAACCGAGTATTCTAGAAGTTATTATCTTTAGCGTTTCACTGCTGGATTCTGTCACTATGCTGTTTGCCTTTGACTTGACGACTTTAACCGGAACGGGTTCACATTCTCTGTATGCGTTTTATGGGGTGTTAGCGCTAGGCTTTTTTGCGGCGGTATCTTTGGGGTCACTTGCGTTCTATAACTCCAAACGCCCTGTCGGTTGGGAAGGTAAAGAGCGTCCTGGCTATCTACCTAAAATTGACACTGAAGATAAGCCTTAGAAGTGAGAATCAAATAACATTCAGGTTTTGAAAGGGCGGGTTTTGACGATAAATCTAGAATTCTTCAGCGCAGTGTCAGCTAAACCCGCCCTTCTGCATTCAACGCATTACAGCGTATTAAACAAACGCTTTGCAGCCCTAGAGTAAGCCACATACCGACATTGAGCCGCCTCGTCTCGGTTCGGGTTGCAGTCAATATCTTGGTCTACGACAAACACATTTTGAAAGGTGCTGCCTTGGCTTTTATGGGTTGTAATGGCGTACCCATAGTCTAAATAGGCAAACTGCTGCTTGAGGGCAAAATAGGCTTTCCAGTTGGGTTTTGTCCATTGCTGACGGGCTTGCTGCTCTAGTTCGGCTAGGTTTTGACGGTAGCGATCGCGTTCACTGCGGTGTAGCACCTCGAAATTATAGGTTCCCCCCTCGTCTGAGATCACCTCTAAATTCCAGCACCGATAGCCCCCTCGAAACGATCGCTCCACGCTGAATACACGACATTCGCTTGACGTTGGCAACACAATTTCATCTTCTTGAAAAATCGGCTCTCGGGCAATCAGCAGTTCCCCCTCTACATAGGGTTCTACATCCGGTTCGTAAATACTGGAGCGCACATAGGTATTTAACCAATCACATTCTCGATTCGTCCAGGCTAAAGCGCGTACATGATCCGCATCGGTTTGAAACCCTTCTGACTTAAAGGCTGCAACCAAATGATGCAGCCATTCTCGGCGATTGATCCACCAAACGCCTTTATCAAGGTTCTGCTGAGACTGTTTAGGAATGACCACGGCCGGATTGTAGACCGCCTGCCTTGCCACATCAACCAGTTCTGCGATCGGGTTATCTTTGGCCTGACGCACTACGTCCGTTAGCTCAGCTTTATCGGCAATATCAAACACCTGAGATGCAGGTTCCCCAATTGGCGGAAGCTGTGCCGGATCTCCCATGCAGATGAGCTTTACCCGATTGCAGTGAGCCAGCCCAAACATGATGTGCATCCACAGCTCTTGATTGACCATAGACGCTTCGTCTAGCACGATGAGATCATAGCGGGGCAGATAGTCTATGCCTTTGTGTTCTAGTTTCATGCCACCATCCCGGCTGGGCTTGAGCATTAGCCCTAAGAGCTGATGGATGGTCATTGTATCTACCCATTGCAGATCCCACTCGTTTGCCATCCGCGACAGCACCTTAACGGCTTTATTGGTGGGGGCGGTTAAGGCGACCTTGATTCTCTTTTGCGTTACTTGAGCATCACGGATAAAGGACTGAATCGTAGTGGTTTTGCCTGTCCCTGCAAAACCCTGTAGCAAAAATAGATCTGCCTCTGAAGCCAGAAATTGCTTCATTTGCTTAACTGCTGCGCTCTGCTGCTCATTGAGGCTGAGCTTCATAAGTTACATATACCTGTGGACAAGGATGATAAAGGTATTCTAATTTCTGTTGAGGCTTGAACGGTATGGGGCGATCGCCTCATAAAATAAGATTGCCCCCAAGCGAGAAGGGGGCGCAATTGCCAACCAATAGACCGTACATCAGGACGCCTTTATGCTGCATCAGGTTATGCAACGGGTTGGGTTAAAGCATTGGGTTAGCTGGCTCTTTGTATTAGGGTTAAGCATTTTGCTATGGCTGAGCTGGGTTAGCCCTGCCTGGGCGAATGACTATACCAAAGAGATTTTGCTGAATGCGGATTTCTCCGGCAAAGACTTAACCGACGCGAGCTTTACCAAAGCCAACTTAAAAAACTCAACCTTTAAAGGGTCTAACCTGAGCGGGGTCAGCTTTTTTGGGGCAAACCTTGAAGATACAAACTTAGAAGGCGTAAATCTAAGCGTCGCCACCTTAGATTCAGCGCGATTGGTGCAGGCTAATTTAACCAACGCCATTCTAGAAGGTGCGTTTGTGTATAGCGCTCAATTTCAGGGTGCAATCATTACTGGCGCAGATTTTTCCGATGTGGACTTGACCGATACGGTACAGGCTGCACTTTGCAAAGTCGCTGAAGGCACAAACCCTACAACAGGACGAAACACACGCGAAACGCTGAATTGTGGTTAACCTTGGTCAAGGCCACTTCGCACACGGCTAGATCTTTGGGTGTTAAAATATGACCACAAAGTGACCATAAAATCATGAAAGCAATCGGCATCCGTGAATTTAGAGATAAGGCCACGCACTATCTTGCGGCGAAGGAAGCTGTTGCGATCAAGCGCCATAACAAGGTTGTGGGGTTTTATATTCCTGTACAGGCTTCAGAAGAGGCCGAAATCAAAGCGGCGCTGGCAAAGCTTGAGTTGGCAATTGATAAATCTTTGCTTGAAAGCGGTTTAGATGAAGAAAGCCTGAGTCAGATTTTGAATTTATCGACTGCGGAAGGTTAGTGTGCGGTTGGTTGTGGATGCCAATATTTTTGTAGCAGAACTGATTCGCCATAGAGGACGGCTATTGATTGCCCGTGAGGCGTTTGAGTTATTTGTGGCTGAAGCCGCTTGGAGTGAGGCGCAGCATGAACTCCGCAAAAGAATACAGGCAATGATCAAACAGGATAAGTTTAGTGCTGAAACGGGTGAGGCACTGCTCGAAACTGCATTTAATTTGGCACAGGCAAAGGCTCGACTGATTCCTGAAGAGATTTATGGTGCATGGAAAGAACAGGCGCTTTTAAGAATTCCGCGTGATCCTGATGATTGGCCGACTGCGGCGCTAGCCTTGGCAGTGGATGCTGCAATTTGGACTTTGGATGCTGATTTTTTGGGGTGTGGGATTGCGACCTGGACAACGGAAACGTTGTTATTGAGTCTTTAGTCTCAAAGAGACCAATTCCATAGTATGAGCATTAAAAACAGGTAATTTTAGATTTATTCAGTTAACAAAGCCTGAAAATGCTCATTTTCTCTAAGCGAGTCAAAGTCCGAGTCTGTTTTTACCATTTCTCGATATTTTTCTGGACTCAGCTCAATTGCATGACTCAGACTTGAAATTGTATCTTCACAATTTCCTTGTAAAGCATAACAACACGCTTTGTTGTACCAAACGGCACCATCGCTCGGATTGAATTGGAGAGCTTTATCGTAACTTGCAATGGCTTCTTCATAACGACCTAGATTTTCCAATGCAGCACCTCGGTTCCCCCATGCTCTATCTTTATCCGGTTTAAGTTGAAGGGCTTTGTCAAAACTAGCGATCGCTTCTAGATGATGCCCTATCCCTAATGTACACAAAGTAGCGCCACGGTTATTCCAGGCTGAATCGTTATCTGGGTTGAATTGGAGGGCTTTGTCGTAACTTGCAATTGCCTCCTCATAGCGCCCTATGGTGTCCAACACGTTGCCACGGTTGTACCAAGCTTCATCTTTATCAGGTTTAAGTTGAAGGGCTTCATCGTAACTTGCAATTGCCTCTTCATAGCGGTACGAGCAGTCCAAGGCAATACCACGGTCGTACCAGGCTGAATCGTCGTCTGGGTTGAATTGGAGGGCTTTGTCGTAACTTGCAATTGCCTCCTCATAGCGCCCTAATTTGCCCAAAGCGACACCACGGTCATGCCAGGTTGAATCATCATCAGGCTTAATTGGGAAAGCCCCATCATAATTTGAAGTCATTTTCTGATTATTGATTCAGTACAGCCGTAAACGCTGGAACATTCCATTTCCCAGAGTACTCATAATAAAGAGGTGTCAGAACTCCACTGATTGTAGCCTTCCACCCTGTACGAGATAGGCTAACCCCCACCCTAGACCAACATCCAGTCGCCATATTCTTCTCAACCCATAGAATAGAAAGACCCTAGGAGAGTAACGCGCAACTTTGAACCGTGAGCAATCTGATGAAATTCAACTTAAAACGCTGTATTGCCATACTGTTGATGGTTTCAACCTTATTGGGGTTCTGGCATCCAGAGGCGAGTGCCCAACCCCTAGCCAAAGCAACCTTTGCTGGCGGATGCTTTTGGTGCATGGAAAAGCCATTTGATGTATTGCCTGGAGTCGTTTCTACAACCTCCGGCTACACAGGCGGACAAACAGAACGCCCCAGCTATCGCCAAGTATCTTCTGGCAAAACGGGTCATGCAGAATCTGTACAGGTGGTCTATGACCCCACCCAAGTGAGCTACGAAAAGCTTTTGGATGTGTTTTGGCATAACGTCGATCCACTTGATGGGGGCGGTCAGTTCTGCGATCGCGGTTCTCAATACCGCTCTAGCGTCTTTATCTACGATGAAGCGCAGCGTAAGCAGGCACAGCAGTCTAAACAAATGTTAGAACAGTCTGGCATCCAGCCCATTGCAACCGAGATTGTTGCAGCAAGTGAGTTTTACCCCGCAGAAGACTATCACCAAAACTATTACGAAACCAACGCGCTCAAGTACCGCTTTTATCGCTTTGCCTGTGGACGCGATCAGCGACTGGCGCAAGTGTGGGGCGAAACGACAGATATCACCAAGCAGTAGCAAATTGATGGTTAGCGTACAGCACTGACTCAGAAATCCTTTATTCTGAGGAGAGAAAAACTGCGTTGCCCCAAATCTGCATTTGTGAGGAGTTTCCATGAGTTATCGCATGAGTCGCCGTGCCTACGCGGATACCTTTGGGCCAACGGTGGGCGATCGCATTCGTTTAGCAGACACTGAACTCTTCATTGAGGTGGAGCAAGACTACACTACCTACGGCGATGAGGTGAAGTTTGGCGGCGGTAAGGTCATTCGGGATGGCATGGGGCAATCGCCTATCACCAATAAGGATGGTGCTGTAGATGCGGTCATCACCAACGCGCTGATTCTGGACTGGTGGGGCATTGTCAAGGCCGATATTGGCATTAAAGATGGGCATATTGCGGCGATCGGCAAAGCAGGCAACCCCTATATTCAAGACAACATCAACATTATTATTGGCCCTGGTACCGAGGCGATCGCCGGAGAAGGGCTGATCCTCACCGCTGGCGGCATTGATACCCACATTCACTTTATTTGTCCGCAGCAGATTGAAGTGGCGATCGCCTCTGGTATTACCACTATGATTGGCGGCGGCACAGGCCCAGCGGCAGGTACCAGCGCCACCACCTGCACCCCTGGCCCTTGGTATATGCACCGGATGCTTCAGGCGGCTGACTCTTTCCCGATGAACATTGGCTTTTTAGGGAAGGGCAACAGCGCCCAGCCCGATGGACTTGAAGAACAGGTGGAAGCAGGTGCGATCGGCCTTAAGCTCCATGAAGACTGGGGCACTACCCCCGCTGCGATCGACACCTGCCTTAGCGTCGCGGATGACTACGATGTGCAGGTCGCCATCCATTCCGATACCCTCAACGAAGCCGGATTTGTGGAAGACACCATCGCCGCGTTCAAAGGGCGCGTCATTCACACCTATCACACCGAAGGGGCAGGGGGCGGTCATGCGCCAGACATTATCAAGGTCTGCGCTGAGGCGAATGTATTGCCTTCTTCTACCAACCCCACCCGACCCTATACTCTGAATACCTTAGATGAGCATCTGGATATGCTCATGGTGTGTCATCACCTTGATCCCAATATCCCTGAAGATATTTCCTTTGCGGAATCTCGCATCCGCCGTGAAACCATCGCTGCTGAAGACATCCTCCATGACCTCGGAGCCTTCAGCATGATTTCGTCAGATTCCCAGGCGATGGGACGCATTGGCGAAGTGATTATTCGCACCTGGCA
>JAGVDA010000097.1 GCA_020058975.1 Thermosynechococcus sp. WC_1
AAGTTTTTTGTTTGGGAACCTGACGCTGGGGAGCGGCAACAGCATTAGCGCAGAACTGGGCGATCAGGCGATCGCCGCATCCGCACCCACCCCTAAGCTCTCGATGACGGATGGGGTCAAGAAAACAGTCTTGAGCAATGGCCTAACGGTACTCACTAAAGAAGTACATACGGCTCCTGTGGTGAGCGTACAGGTTTGGTATCGCGTGGGTTCGCGCAACGAAATACCCGGGATCAACGGCATTTCTCACCAGTTAGAGCATCTGTTGTTTAAGGGCACCCAAACACGACCCATTCAGTTTGGTCGGTTATTTAGCGCGTTGGGCAGCGAATCCAATGCCTTTACCAGCTACGACGAGACGGCCTACTACGGCACCGTAGAGCGCAGCAAGCTGGGGGCATTAATGACCCTAGAGGCTGACCGAATGCAGAATACCGTCATTGACGCAGAGAAACTCAAGAGCGAAAAGCGCGTCGTTGTTTCAGAACTACAGGGTTATGAAAATAGCCCTGGCTACCGTCTGGGTCGAGTCGTCATGAAGGCTGCATTCCCGAACAGTCCTTACGGGGCAGCAGTGGGCGGTAGCAAGACCGATGTTGAAAAATTCACCCTTGAGCAGGTTCAAAACCATTACAAAACCTACTATCGTCCTGAAAATGCCACCCTTGTCGTGGCGGGTGATTTTAAGACTGCCGATGCGCTCAAGCTTGCCACCCAGACCTTTGGCAAAGTTTCTAGAGGGGCTAAGCCGCCAGCTTTGGCAAGTGTGCCCCCTGTTGCAAAAGCCTCTAAGCCTAAACCCAAGGAGCCGATTTTGCTCAAGCAGCCTGGAAGTAACGCACTTTTAAATGCGGTTTATCCACTGCCGAATGTGAATCATCCTGATGTTCCGGCGATCGATTTGATGGATGCAGTCTTAACGGGCGGTCGTAGCTCTAGGCTCTATCAAGATCTCGTTGAAACGGGCTTGTCTAGCTCTGTTGGAGCCTATGCCGCCCAGATGATTGATTTAGGCTGGTACAACATTTCAGCCGTCGCGGCGGCTGGGCAAACGCTTTCACGGGTCGAAACGGCGCTTCAGCAGTCTTTGTCTACGATTCGCCAAAAGCCCGTCACTGCCGAGGAGTTAGAACGGGCTAAATCACAGTTTAGGGCAAGCCTCATTTTAGGCAATCAGGATATTTCGAGTCAGGCCACTCAGTTGGGCTACAACCAAACCGTTGCAGGCGACTATCGCTACATTGATCGCTACCTTGCCGCAATGGAGCACGTCACCCCAGCAGACATCCTGCGCGTGGCTCAAACCTACCTCAAGCCAGAACAGCAGACCCTTGGCTTTTTTGAACCCACCCTCGCAGATGGCAAGGCTGGAACCTCTAGCCCAAGCACTAGCGGGCGCACAGCAGAAAACTTTAGCGCAGGGCCACCGGTAGACCCTGCTGAAGTCGCCAAGTATCTACCCCCTGCCCAAGACTCTGCTTCTGCTGCCAATATTGTGCCGCAGGATTTGAAATTATCGAATGGGCTACGGGTTTTGCTGCTGCCCGATCACAGCGCCCCAACGGTAAACCTCAGCGGCAATATTAGAGCCGGCACCATTTTTGACACGCCTGCTAAGGCAGGAGTAGCTGGCTTAACGGCCAGTAATTTAATGAATGGCACCGAGGCCAAGAGCGCCCTAGCCTTAGCAAAACGCCTCGAAGATCACGGGGCTAGCCTGGGATTTGGCGCTAGCCGAGAGGGTGTAGGCATTGGGGGCAGTGCGCTGGTGCAAGATCTGCCCATTTTGGTGGAAACCTTAGCAGATGTGCTGCTGCATCCGACCTTTCCTGAGAAGCAGCTTGAGCTGAGTCGTCAACGGTCGTTGGTAGGGCTAAAGGCTGCCCTAGACGATCCGGGTCAATTGGGACGGCGCGCGTTTCAGCAGGCGATTTATCCTGAAAATCATCCGTTTCATACCTTCCCCACCGCAGATAGCCTAAAGAATATCACCCGCGAAGATTTGGCGCTTTTCCATCAGCGGTACTATCGACCAGATACAACGGTTCTCTCTTTAGTGGGCGATTTTGATCCGGCACAGGTAACGTCACTGTTAGAGTCTGCTTTGGGTCAATGGCGCACGGCAGGTCAGCCCCCTGTGATGAATTTTCCTGCTGTAGCGCTGCCTAAGACAGCCACCTATTTGAGTAAGCTGCTGCCAGGTAAAGCAGAAGCTGTTACCTATTTGGGCTACATTGGCCTTTCTCGTAAAGACCCACGCTACTATGCGGCGCTGGTGCTGAATCAAGTGCTAGGTGGGGATACGCTCTCGAGTCGTCTGGGAACGGAGATTCGCGATCGCCAAGGTCTCACCTACGGTATCTATAGTGGCTTCTCTGCGGGGCAAAACGCAGGGCCATTCTTGATTTCGATGCAGACTGCACCTAAAGATGCTCAGAAGGCGATTGACAGCACGATTGGGCTACTTAAACAGCTTCGGGCGCAGGGCATTACTGCCACGGAGCTAGAGAATGCAAAGCGATCAATTAAAAATAGCTATCCAGTCGGTCTGGCAAACCCTAGCAGTGTTGCTGATGCCATTTTGAGTGACACGGTTGTGGGGCTGGGGTTAGAAGAGTTAAGTCAGTTCCCAAGTAAGATTGGGGCGGTGACGGCAGAGCAAGTGCAGCAGGTCATTCAAGACTTTATCCAGCCCGATAAGTTGGTGATTGTAACGGCGGGACCTGGAACCGAAACGATTAAAAAAGGGGGATAAACCCATCCCCCCTTTTAGTCCCAGGGCTGATTTATTCGCCAGAGAAAAACATAGGATTCTTAATGCTTCTGCGTAACCTATCCTTTGCATCGCTGGGTGAGCGTAGCCGAATCCCAGCATTGGCGGAGGTGTTGGGTTCGGCTACGCTCACCCAACTTAGACTTTTC
>JAGVDA010000491.1 GCA_020058975.1 Thermosynechococcus sp. WC_1
AGAGACCCGTTAGCAAACACCCAATTTTCAATCCCTAACGAGAGAACACCATGAGCAAAGACGAAATCTTTTCTAAAGTCAAAGCTATCGTTGTTGAACAGCTTAGCGTTGAAGCCGATCAGGTAACGCCTGAAGCTAACTTTCAAAACGATCTCAACGCCGACTCCCTAGATGTGGTGGAGATGGTCATGGCTCTCGAAGAAGCCTTTGACGTAGAAATTCCCGATGAAGCGGCGGAAGAAATCAAAACGGTTCAAGATGCCGTTGACTATATCTCTGGAAAGGCCACGGCCTAACCATAACCGCTTTTTTAACCATGCCTTTGGCTCAGGAAGCCTTTCTAGACAGATATCATGACTAATTCTGAACTACACCGCGTTGTTGTCACAGGACTCGGAGCCTTTACGCCCATTGGTAGCACTGTTGCTGACTACTGGGAGGGTTTGCTGGCAGGTCGCAGCGGCATTGGACCGATTACGCTGTTTGATGCCTCTCGCCATGACTGCCGCATTGCGGGTGAAGTCAAAGGCTTTGACCCCGTTGACTATATGGATCGCAAAGAGTCAAAACGAATGGATCGTTTTGCTCAATTTGCGGTAGCAGCCAGCAAGCAGGCAGTCAAAGACGCAAATTTGGTGATTGATGACAGCAACGCGACCCAGATTGGCGTGATGATTGGCACGGGCATTGGGGGGCTAAAGGTGCTCGAAGACCAGCAGGAGATCAATCTGACCCGTGGGCCAGATCGATGCAGCCCGTTTATGATTCCGATGATGATTGCCAATATGGCTGCGGGCTTAACGGCCATTCATTTGGGTGCGAAAGGGCCAAATTCTTGTGCAGTGACGGCCTGTGCTGCTGGCTCTAATGCCATTGGTGACGCCTTTAGGCTGGTACAGCGGGGCTACGCCAACGCGATGATTTGTGGGGGAACCGAGGCGGCGGTTACGTCGCTCTCGGTGGCAGGGTTTGCATCTTGCAAGGCGCTGTCTATGTCTCGCAATGATGACCCAACCCACGCCAGCCGACCCTTTGACCGCGATCGCGATGGGTTTGTGTTGGGTGAAGGTGCGGGGGTCTTGATTCTGGAGGAGCTAGGGTTTGCTCTTAAGCGTGGAGCCAGAATCTATGCTGAGGTTGTCGGCTATGGCCTAACCTGCGATGCCTACCACATGACCTCTCCGGTGCCTGGGGGCGAAGGGGCGGCTCGTGCCATTGAGCTATGTCTTAAAGATGCGGGTCTTACGCCCGATCAGGTGACGTACATTAATGCTCACGGTACCAGTACGGGAGCCAATGACCCCACGGAAACCGCCGCTATTAAGCATGCCCTCGGAGACAATGCCTACAAAGTTGCCGTTAGCTCGACTAAGTCAATGACGGGGCATTTACTGGGCGGGTCAGGGGGCATTGAGGCCGTGGCGACTGTGAAGGCGATCGCCCACGGTCAAATCCCCCCCACGATCAACTTGGACAATCCAGACCCCGAATGTGATCTAGACTATGTGCCACATCATAGTCGTGCCCAAGCGGTTGAGGTGGCGCTCTCTAACTCCTTTGGGTTTGGTGGTCATAACGTGACGTTAGCCTTTAGGAAGTACGTTGAGTAGGGAAAAAGACCGATTGATGGGATTGTGTTTAATTGAGTATTTTGTTGTGGTTTAGTTTGCACTGAAAAGCTTTCGGTGGGTAAGGGTAATAAGCCTGCATCACCCAAGTTTGTCGCTATTTTTTTGTCACTGCCCTCGAATCTAGGAACGTTTAATTACTATGGTTGTTGCCACCCAGTCCGTCCAAGAGCTTTGTATTAATTCCATTCGCTTCCTTGCCGTTGATGCGATTGAGAAAGCAAAATCCGGGCACCCTGGCCTCCCGATGGGTGCGGCTCCTATGGCGTTTGTGCTGTGGGATCAGTTTATGCGGTTCAATCCCAAGAACCCAAAGTGGTTTAACCGCGATCGCTTTGTGCTATCCGCAGGCCACGGCTCTATGCTTCAGTACGCCCTGCTGCACCTGACGGGCTACGAAAGTGTAAGCATGGACGACATCAAAAATTTCCGCCAATGGGGTTCTAGCACCCCTGGGCACCCCGAAAACTTTGAGACGGCTGGCATTGAAGTGACCACTGGCCCGTTGGGTCAAGGGATTGCCAACGGCGTGGGCTTGGCACTAGCAGAGGCGCATTTAGCCGCTAAGTTTAACAAGCCAGACGCAACCATTGTTGACCACTATACCTACGTGATTTTGGGCGATGGCTGCAACATGGAAGGCGTTTCTGGTGAAGCTGCCTCTATTGCTGGGCACTGGGGCTTAGGCAAGCTGATTGCGCTCTACGACGACAACCACATTTCCATTGACGGCTCTACGGATGTATCCTTCACCGAAGATGTGTCGAAGCGGTTTGAAGCCTACGGCTGGCATGTGCTGCATGTCGAGAATGGGAACACGGATTTGGATGCGATCGCCGCTGCCATTGCCGAAGCCAAGAAGGTCACAGACAAACCAACCATGATTAAGGTGACAACCATCATTGGTTACGGCTCCCCGAATAAGTGCAACACTGCCGGAATCCACGGTGCGGCACTGGGCGGTGACGAAGTGAAGCTCACCCGCGAAAACCTAGGCTGGGGCTACGCACCCTTTGAGCTACCCCCCGAAGCCGTGGCTCACTATCGCAAGGCCATTGAGCGCGGTGCCAGCTACCAAGCTGAATGGGAAGCAGCTTTAGCTCAGTACAAAACCAAATACCCTCAAGATGCAGCCGAATTTGAGGCACTCACCTCCGGCAAACTCCCCAGCGGCTGGGATAGCGTACTGCCCTCCTACACCCCCGCAGATAATGCTCTCCCCACCCGGAAGCATTCTGAAAACTGCCTCAACAAGCTAGCCGCAGTATTGCCTGGACTCATCGGCGGCTCCGCTGACTTGACCCACTCCAACTTGACCGAACTCAAGGGCATGGGTGACTTCCAAAAGGGACAGTACCAAAACCGTAACGTTCACTTTGGTGTACGCGAACACGCCATGGGCGCAATCTGCAACGGCATGGCGCTTCATGGTTCTGGTTTGATTCCTTACGGCGCAACCTTCCTCATCTTCACAGACTACATGCGCGCAGCCATTCGGCTTTCTGCGTTGTCTCGTGCTGGGTCGATTTGGGTGATGACCCATGATTCAATCGGTCAAGGTGAAGACGGCCCTACCCACCAACCCATTGAAACCCTTGCGTCTCTGCGCGCCATTCCTAACCTGACGGTCTTCCGTCCAGCAGATGGGAATGAGTGTTCAGGTTCTTATAAGGTGGCGATCGAGTTGGCGAACCAGAACGATCCTTCGCTGTTGGCCTTCTCTCGTCAAAACCTGCCCAACTTGGCAGGGACTTCAATTGAGGGTGTTGCCAAGGGTGCCTACACCATTGTTGAACCGCAAGGAACGCCTGATCTTATTTTGATTGGGACGGGGTCTGAGCTAAATCTTTGCGTTACAGCGGCTGAAACCCTCACCGCTGAAGGTAAGAAAGTGCGCGTGGTTTCAATGCCCTGCTGGGAACTCTTTGAAGCACAAGATGCAGCCTATAAAGAATCTGTGTTGCCCAAGGCTGTCACCAAGCGGATTGCAGTGGAAGCCGCAGGGAGCTTTGGCTGGCACAAGTACGTGGGTACTGAAGGCGATACTGTCACCCTTGATCGTTATGGTGCTTCAGCGCCAGGTGGCGTTTGCCTTGAGAAGTTTGGCTTTAGCGCCGAAAATGTTGTGGCAAAAGCTAAGGCTCTGTTAGGTGCTTAAGCTTTGAATTAAGCTACTTAAACTAGGCAACGTATAAGTTAAAAAAGTGGATGTCTCGGACATCCACTTTTTTTTTGCTTTGTCCACGTTAAATAATGGGCTATGAGGCAACGATGGAGCTTACCTACCCTAAGCGTCAGCCCAAAAATGCGATCGCCTCTTTCAGCTCATCTACACACGTATCAACCTCTTCAGAAGTGTTATCCTTGGTGGTGCAGAAAAGTCCTGAACCCCTTGCCAGCATTGAATACCCCACTCTGTCACTTTTGACAGAGTGGGGTATTCAATGTGATGCTTAAGTTCCTTAACAAAAAGCAACACCATGTCAACCCCTCAGTTCTAACGTCAACTGCAAACTCAACTGAGTCAATGGATTAAACCCAAAGATAAACGTCACCTTACTGTGTTTGCGGAAAACATCGCTGCCATCCTCCAATCTCAAAGTGGGTGCTGAAGCCATTGGCTGACTTATTTGAGTCATCGCTCCTGTCACGCCCGTAGCCACTTAGAGCGGCTGAGCTACTTTGTTCATAATCCCAGAATCACCTCACAGACGTTCTACGTTCCTTTACTGGTGCAATTCCTGCAAGCGTGGGCGGAAATGGCGATGATACTAACCCTAGATACGAGTATGCTGTGGGACGAATATTGTCTCATCGAGGTCTGTCTGGTTTGGGGAGGATGCTCTTTCCCTCTAGCTCAAAAGGTTATCAAACATGGCAGTGCTACGGTAGCCTGAGCATGGTGAATTGATTCGTTGGCTTCGTAGCCATCAATGGTCTTGGGCAATTCGCGCTAAATCGGATTTGAGGATTACGTTGTCTAATGCTCAAACCGAGTCACTTGCCGACTTACTGTCAGAGCCTGAACAAGCTTTTCTGTTTAAGGATGTCAGGATCCTTGAAGATATCCAGTGCCATTTGGCAACTGCTCGGTTATCGATGGCTCAGGAGGCTTGGGCTGTGATTACAGATACGCCGCCTTCTGTACAAATCTTTTCCCTCTATGGTCAACGCTTTGGCGGCATTGAACCCCATTTCAAGGATTACAAGTCTGTGGCCTTTGATCTGCCTCGTTCTGCACTTAGAGATGCGGATGCTTTAAGCCGACTATTGATGTTACTGGCTGCTGCGACCATCATTGCCATTTGCGTTGCCATTGAGGCAATCACTCAAGGTGTGCTCAATTCCATTGATTGGAATACTCATAGGGGTTTAAGCTTTCTACAAATCGGGCTAAGACGGATTAACCAGTGGTGCTATCAAAGACTACCCCTGCCACCGTTTAGACACTTGCCGCGATGTAATCCACCACCTGCTTATGCCTCTCTTAAAAAGCGAGATGCCATAACCACTCGCATTGAGTTTGCCAAAGTTACCGTCTTCTAAGGCTTTCAGCTACTTTGAGTTTTCTGCACCACTAAGCTTGTTGGGTCTTTTCCCGACCTAGAAAATGTAGCCATAAAGTATCAACATTTATAACTAAGGGAGGGGGGCGTAGGCAAACGTTGCGCTAAATTGACGGCACCAAATAACGGCAGTTTTAAACGATTTAAGATTCAGATTTGCGGGGATGGCATAACGCTGTGTTCCCGTAATCTTCTGGAGTTTACCCAGAGAAACATAGCTATTTTTACCATAGCTTTTTGGCTTCGCTGATTGATGCAAAATAACGAATAAATCGGGGCCTTCTGACGTTGTAAAGCCCTGATCTAAAACTAAATAGCGCTGTTTACCTTCGGTGACAATGCTAATGTTGCCTGTGGTGGAATGTTCTACGCTGACAAATGCCCCCGTAGACTTTTTCATCATTGAGTTTTGGGCTACTTCAGACGCTTGAACGGGTGGTTTTGCTGCGGAACAGCCGAGGGGTGATAGGGCAAGCAGTGTTGTAATGGCGATCGCCGCCGCTGTGCCACCACGCTGCCAAATTTGGGTACTCATCTTGTCAAACTCCATCTGATTGAGACTGCTGAAATGCCTGAACTATCTTGACTGTAACGGAGTGCGTCAGCAGACAAATGAGAATGGGCTAATAATTAGCGCCAAAAACCTTTCGTCATTTCTCAGGTTGCCCTCATAAAGTCCAGCTAATTTGATGGCGTAAGCAGTTGAGAAACATTATTCTAGGCAAAATGCGTCTATTCAGAACTGTAATGGACTTTGTGATGGACTTAAGTTGTTGCACTGAGTGGGAGCGATCGCATCATGCTGTCGAAGTCTAAATCGACGCCTTTGCCTCAGGCACTACCCAGCCTCTGGCAGCCTCAATGGGCAACGCTGGTCATGCTTGGGTTTCTTGCTGCCTCTGGCGTAATTGTCGCCGGATGGTTTGCAGGGGAAGGCACCATTACCAAAATTTTTAAGCAGATTGCGCTGCTGCAAGAAAACCCACCCATGTGGCTAGAAGTGCCGATGGTGACAGGCACCTTTTTACTAGTCCCCACGCTGATTCTGCTGGCGGCTCTATTGGTGTTGATGCAAGTCTCACACCGCTCTCAAGTCTGGTCACGGGTCGTAGTGGTTAGCATTGTGTTGGCACTGACACTGAGATATGTGGTGTGGCGCGCCCTTTCTACCCTCAATCTGGGACAGCCGCTCAATGGCACCTTTAGTGTGCTGCTGTTTATCTTTGAAATGCTGACGTTGTTCAGCAGCAGCATTCAGCTTTTTTTAATGCTTCGGGTCAAAGATCGACACAGAGAGGCTGATTATCTAGAACACAGCGTTACTCAGGGTGAGTTTACGCCAACGGTAGATGTATTTATCCCCACTTACGATGAGCCTGAAACTATTCTGAAGCGAACCGTTTTGGGCTGTCAGGCGCTAGATTACCCCCACAAAGAAATTTATATTCTCGACGATACTCGCCGCCCTGCGGTTGAAGACCTTGCCCATAAATTAGGCTGTCACTACCTCACCCGCCCAGACAATCGCTACGCCAAAGCTGGGAATTTGAACGCGGCGATCGCCCGTACCTCTGGTGACCTCCTTACAGTCTTTGACGCAGACTTTGTGCCCACCACCAACTTTTTGCAGCGAACCGTAGGCTTTTTCCAAAACCCAGAAATGGGTCTAGTCCAGACGCCGCAAAGTTTTTATAATGCCGACCCCATTGCGCGTAACCTTGGTCTAGAAGACGTTCTGACCCCAGAAGAAGAGGTCTTTTATCGCCAAGTCCAGCCCATTCGGGATGGAGCTGGCAGCGTGGTGTGTTCGGGTACCTCTTTTGTGGTGCGGCGACAGGCACTCAAAGAAGCAGGTGGGTTTGTAACTGATTCTTTGAGTGAAGACTACTTTACGGGTATTCGTCTCTCTGCCCAGGGCTACCAGCTCATCTACCTCGACGAAAAGCTAAGTGCAGGGCTGGCGGCAGAAACCATTGCGGATCACGCCAGTCAGCGGCTGCGCTGGGCGCGGGGCACCCTTCAGGCATTTTTTATTGACGCAAACCCGCTGACCATTCCAGGACTAACGCCCCTTCAGCGACTGGCGCACTTAGAGGGGCTGCTGCATTGGTTTACGAGCATTTCACGGGTCGGCTTTTTGCTGTTTCCATTTGCCTATGCCTTTTTGGGCGTGATTCCCCTGCGGGCAACGATGGATGAGGTGATCTATTTCTTTTTGCCTTACATTGTGGCGCAGTTTTCGACCTTTGCTTGGCTCAATGGGCGATCGCGGTCTGCTCTACTGTCCGATATCTATAGCCTTGTCTTAGCCTTTCCGCTCGCCCTTACGGTACTGCGGGTGATGCTCAACCCGTTTGGGCGTGGGTTTAACGTGACGCCTAAAGGACGAGTGCGATCGCAGTATCGGTTTAACTGGAGCTTAGCTTGGCCGCTCATTATTATGTTTGTGGCGACAGCCTTTAGCCTATGGCGCAATTTAGGCATTTGTATGATCAAAGGCGCATGGCAAACGACGGTATCGCCAGAACTCGCCCAAACGGTGAAAGGGGTAGGGTTAGGCTGGATCTGGAGTGCCTACAACCTGATCTTAATTGGCATTGCACTGCTGATTTTGCTAGACGTGCCTAAACCTGACCTGTATGAATGGTTAAATTTGCGCCGAACCGTCAGGCTTAAAGTGGGCGATCTCGAATACTGGGGCAGCACCACCATGATTTCAGAG
>JAGVDA010000336.1 GCA_020058975.1 Thermosynechococcus sp. WC_1
AGCCCTATACCTTATTTAATGATTTAAGTCAGCAAGATTCTAGCCAGTCTGCGGGGCGGGATGCTGGAATGCAACAGGTCCTGCTCAGTAATGGCTTTCGATCTTTTCTAGGCTACCCTATTAAAACTCGATCTGGAAGAATAGGGATGCTGGCTGGCATCTATCATGATGTCGCCCACGTTTGGACTACGAATGAAGTTGAGCTGCTGCGCGGGGTGGCAAGTCAAGTCGAGATGGCTATTGATCAGTCTGAACTTTATAAACAAACTCACTATCAGTCGCTTCATGACCGCTTAACGGGTTTACCCAATCGGATGCTGTTGGATGATCGATTAGTGCAGGCGATCGCCGAAGCCCATCGTCATCAGCGGCGAATGGCGGTCATGTTTATGGATGTGGATCGGTTTAAGGTCATCAACGATACTCTCGGTCATGCCTGTGGCGATTTATTACTGCAAGAAATTGCCCTACGGGTTGTGAACTGCCTGCGGGATGTCGATACGGTCGCGCGATGGGGCGGGGATGAATTTGTGATTCTGCTGCCGCAAATCCAAAAGCCGAGTGACGGAGTAATGGTTGCCCAGCGAATTTTGACCGCACTCAAGCCCATCTTTGAGATAGAAGATCACGCTCTTCATATCAGCAGCAGCATCGGCATTGCGTCCTATCCTGAAGACGGCAAAGATGCCGAAACCCTTCTTAAGAACGCAGACGCAGCACTGTACCAAGCCAAAGCCAAGGGGCGAAATACTTATGATTGCTATACCCCAACCATTAAGGCCCCATCGTCCGATGTATTGACCATTGAGACAAGCCTGTACCAGGCATTAGAAAATCAAGAGCTAATTCTGCATTATCAGCCTCAAGTCAATATCGAAACTTGGGAGATCACGGGGGTTGAAGCCCTTGTACGATGGCAGCATCCAGAGCTAGGGCTGGTGTCTCCTGGTGTTTTTATCCCGATTGCTGAAGCCAATGGCCTGATTGTGCCCATTGGTGAATGGGTTCTGCGAACTGCCTGTGCCCAGGCTATAGTTTGGCAGGCAAAAATGCCGTCCCTAAAAATAGCGGTCAACCTTTCTGCCCGACAGTTTCAACAGCCAAATCTTGTGGGACTGGTTGCAAACGTTTTGTCAGAAACTGGATTGCCGTCGTCTTCTCTAGAACTAGAGATTACGGAAAGTACCGTGATGCACGACGTAACGTTTGCCCGTTCCACACTTACAGCATTTCAGGCCATGGGAATACATCTCTCGATGGACGACTTTGGCACCGGATATTCTTCTTTGAGTTACTTAAAACAGTACCCGCTCCACACCATTAAGATTGACCGTTCTTTTATTCAGGAATTGCCTCATGATCCTTATGATCAGGCAATTGTGACAGCGGTGGTTGCCATTGGCAAAAGCCTAAGCCTTCGCGTTGTCGCTGAGGGCGTAGAGACTCAAGAACAGCTCAACTGCTTGAAACACCTTGGGTGCAACATCATTCAGGGATACTTTTTTAGCCGTCCACTTCCCGTACAGGGCATCACTGATCTGCTGATCGAGACTCAACTGATAAACCAGGAAATGGTGTCTATGAAGAAGCGCTTATAGCCATAGCATCCAGATTAATAAAATTATCGGGACTGGCATCGTTCAAATTGCCATATGACATCGCCGAGAGGCGTGGTTCGACTCCCGTTGCGATTTGAGTACCAATCGTCAACGCCAAGGCCAGCGACGAAAAAATATCGGGGAACTAGATTGGTTATGCCATTGATGTTTTTCCAGTTGCTGTCAAAAAAATAGGGCTTTAGTTTCTCGACTGCATCACCCTCTGTTTTTTGCCCTACTTCTGTTAGGTACAGGCTACCGTAGCCCATGCTTCCGCCGAGATTGTAGGCCACGATATTACCCCGTGTTTTGTGTTTTAGCGTAAGGGATGCAAATTCAGTGGCAATGCCGCTTTTACTTGCGCCAAAAATGAGTTCAAAAGTAGGGTTGCCAATGGCGCGGTAAATGCTTCTGGTGAGCGGACAGAATTTTTGCTGAGTTACGGTTGGCTTGGGTTGGGCGATGGCTGCGCTCCAAGAGTTCGCCACTTGAGGCAATCGCTGCAAAGCTGAACCCGTCACAATTAAGCCTGTAGAGCAATAGATTATAGAGCGAAACAGAGATAAAGACATGCGCCAAAAACGATGGATTGAGGATCATGAAGCCACATTACTTCAAAACGAGTGAATATCCTCTCTAGGAAGCGTTATCAGGCAAAACATAGGCTATGGTGTAACCAATTGACTTAACGTTGCGATCACCCATGCTTGCTCGGATTTGGAGCGCTTCTCTTCTCGGAATTAACGCCATTCGCGTCGGCGTTGAGGTAGATGTATCGGGTGGGCTACCCGGCATTGTTATTGTAGGTTTGCCAGATACCGCCGTTCAAGAATCAAGGGAACGGGTGCGCGCCGCGCTTCGTAACTCTGGATATGCCTTTCCCATGCGGCGGGTGGTCATTAATCTTATGCCTGCTGACCTGCGCAAAGAAGGCCCCAGCTTTGACCTACCCATTGGATTGGGTATCTTAGCGGCATCCGATCAGCTTAATCTGACGCATCTCGAAGATTTTTTGTTTTTAGGTGAAGTCTCCCTAGATGGGGTGCTGCATCCGGTGAGCGGCGTGCTGCCCATTGCAGCAACGGCGCTCAAGCTGGGCTTTAAGGGGATTGTTGTGCCCCATGCCAATGCCCATGAAGCGGCTGTAGTCTCAGGGCTAAAAGTATATGGATTTGAAACGGTGGCTCAGGTTGTGGACTTTCTGCACCAGCCAGAGGTCGTAGCGCCCTTTACCGCAGCAGAACCCCGGGTCATTGATGAAGAAGCGCTCAATACGGCGCTTGATCTTAAGGATGTTAAAGGCCAAGCCCACGCCAGACGCGCCCTTGAAATTGCCGCCGCTGGGGGCCATAACCTAGTTTTTGTGGGGCCACCAGGGAGTGGTAAAACCATGCTGGCAAGGCGCTTGCCCACGATTTTGCCTACCCTAAGCCTCAACGAAGCACTAGAGGTGACTAAACTTTATTCAGTTGCGGGGTTGCTCAAAGAACGGGGCACTTTAATCCGCTCTCGTCCGTTTCGGAGTCCTCACCATTCGGCTTCTGGCCCTGCGTTGGTGGGAGGCGGCAGTTTCCCAAGGCCAGGAGAAATCTCTCTGGCGCACCACGGGATTTTATTTTTGGACGAGCTGCCGGAATTCAATCGCAATGTTTTGGA
>JAGVDA010000331.1 GCA_020058975.1 Thermosynechococcus sp. WC_1
GGTCAGAACGGGCGATCACAATCATATTTTCAAGGCGCTCCCACTGAAACTTACCGTCCTTAAACAGCACTTCAATGAGACGACGGCGAAACGCAGGTGATTCTTCGGTCAGCAGGCGCTTGGCAATATATGGGTAGCTAATTTCAACGATTTTGAAGTTGGGGTTTAAGCACAGCGCCACCCCTTCTTGGGTCACAAGAGAGCGAATAATAAGGGCAAACTTTGCCGGAATCCGAAACGGGTACTGGAACATCAGATCTGAAAACCGATCTGTGGCAGTCTTAAAGTTAAATTCGCCGACGCTAGAGCCAACCAGATCGGCAAAGACGCATTCTAGCGCCGGAATGATAGGCGTAACGTCAATGTCTGGCGTTAAAAATCCGAGCTGGATAAAGTCTTGTGCCAAACGCTCATAGTCTTTATTGATCAGGTGAACCAGTGCGTCTACCAGCGCCTCTTTGGTTTCTTGGGTGAGCTGATCCATCATGCCAAAGTCAATGTAGGCCATGCGACCATCGGGCATGACGAACAAATTGCCAGGATGCGGATCGGCGTGGAAAAAGCCAAACTCTAAGAGCTGCCGTAGCCCTGACTCCACCCCAATCCGAATCAGGTTATCGGGTTCAAGGTTTGCATCTAAAATACACTGAGTGGCAGACAGCTTAAACCCGTCAATCCACTCTAGAGTTAAAACCTTCTTACTGCTGTACTTCCAGTAGATCGCCGGAACCTTAACGTCGGGAGAATTCTGAAAATTGCGGGCAAAACGCTCTGCATTTAGCCCTTCGTTGTGGTAATCAATCTCTTCAAAGAGCTTGACCCCAAATTCATCCACAATCATCGTGAGGTCGTGGCTGAGGTTGATGGGTAGCCAACGCCCAATTACTTTTACCGCGTTGCGAATAATAAAAAGGTCAAGGGTCAGCTTTTTCTCTAGGTTTGGTCGTTGCACCTTAATGGCAACCGTTTGACCGCTATAGAGCCGACCTTTATAAACCTGTCCTAAACTGGCAGCAGCAACGGGCTTTGCCGAAATTTCTTGAAACGCATCTTCAACAATGCACTGTAGTTCACGCTCAATAATGGCAAGGCTTCTTGGGTTTCAAAGGCAGGAAGCTGATCTTGAAGCAGTGTGAGCTGTTCTAAATAGTCTTGTCGAACTAAATCTGGTCGAGTTGACAGCGCCTGCCCAATTTTAATAAACGTAGCCCCTAGGTTTGTCAGCAGCTTACGCAACTGCATGGCGCGCAGGGGCATGTTTTGCTCTGTTTGACCCACCGATTTATCGAGCTGGATGCCCCAGATAAACCACCCAAACATGAACGCCACTCGGAGTGATCGCCACACCACCTTCCAAGGACGCCAAAGGTAGTATCGGGCGATTGCCTTGGGGTCGTACCGTTTGAAAACAGTGCTGTTGCGGGATGTTTCAGCACCGAGTGAAGACTCAATCACAGGGTCTTTATGCCTCGTTTTAACGCTGTATCTAGCAAAACCGATTAGATTTACGATCAGCAGCCAGGATTTTAAAAGTAGCCTGTTGCTTCAATCGATCAAATCTTAGCTTTACTTAAATATAGTATAGAAAACTACAAAGACTTATGCGCTCCGCTCAGGGTAAGCCGAATTATCAACCACCCTGAGCGGAGCGCCAAACAGGCAGAAGTCTATGAGGCAAGGCGCTGAGTCAATTACCACATCCCTCTTTTTATGGGTGAAGGGATGTTGCCTCTGCCAGTAGAAACTGGCTCGACGGCTGCCGTCTGGAGAAATTCCTGCATATCGAGATAGCGTTCATCAGAGGCGTTGACTGGCATGGGGCTTGCAGTGCTTTCATTTAAGACTGCGCCTGAGGCTTGAGTGCGAACCCGCATGAGCTGTTTGAGCGTGGTCATGGGGTTCGCCGTGGGCTTAAGGGTAAACAACACCCCTGCACAAGGGCCTCCTTTAGATGCAGCAACGCAGATCACGGGCTGGCGATTTTGATAAGACGGTGTGAGGTAGTTCAGCATTCCGTTTTGGTAATACTGCTGAAATTTAGCAGAAACCGTTTTACAGCGGGCTTGTGGAGAAAAGCCTGAGCGACCAAAGTAGTTAGAAGACCATCGCACGACGGGGACATAGCCTCTAGACGTCAGCGCCACTGTGGCGGGGACACCTTGGCTAGTGCCGCAGATAAACTTAGCGTCGCCGCCTTGGTTTGGGGCAGCATGAGTTGGGGCGATCGCACCCACCAATACCACACCCGCAGCCATTGAAAGGGTAGAGACAAAGGCAATGTTTCGGAACTTCATACTGACCTCATGCACACGGCAAAATACATCTCTATCTTTATTGTTTCGTAGTCGTCGGTATTTCGTCGTTACCGGAAAAGAAACGATATTTTCTAACTCTGCTACAGAATGTCACATCTTTGCTTAAAAAGGTGTGACGCAGATCATCATGCTCTGCCCAATTATCTTGAAATATCGTGACTGGCTCAAAGGAGCGCCGTCTTGACGTTAGGGCACCAGCGCATTGGCAGCTTTAGCCCAGTTAATATCTTTGAGGGTAATGCCCCCTGCATCGTGGGTGGTTAAATCGACCGTTACTTTGTTGTAAACGTTGAACCATTCTGGATGGTGCCCCCCACTTTCGGACACAAGCGCCATGCTTGCCATAAACCCAAAGGCTGCAATGAAGTCTTTGAACTTAAACTGTTTATGGAGCTTGCCATCTTGAATAGACCAACCTGCTAATTGCTTAAGTTGAGCGTCTAGATCTGCGGTTGTAAGCATTGGAACAGCCATGTTTAAGCCTCTATTGTTATACGTAAACTACACCTTCCCCTTCAGATTAACGAATGCGGCGCAGTCAATGGTTTATCGCTTGTGGTGTATGGCAATTTTGAGGATAAAAAGTTACGCAAAATAAAGCACTTCGGTATCACTGTATTCTTGAAAAAGGAAACGCGGGCAACCATTGTCCTAAATGTGTCTCCAAGGCTTAACATTGCACCGAGAAGACTGCACAAGACCATGAATATTGGGAGCTACGAATCCAAAAAACGCTTCTGTCAATGCCTGACAGAAAGCCATATCCCAGGCAATTTAAGCAGCCAACATTGGCCTACGTTAGAACCTTCATTGATTGGGCAAATCCAGAGCCTTCCCTTTTGGGGAGAGTGTTTATTGACACAGCACTATAGAGCACAAATTGTTTGTGCATTTGCTCAAACCCTCAAAGACCCAATGGTCAAAGAAGCTGTGATGCTTCAAGGGGATGAGCAAATGCGTCTGGTTGCGACCCTTCAGTCTTTTTTGAAAACTTACAGCATCCCATTACCAGCTCTTCCAGCCGTAATGATTCCGAAAAACCTGGAATCAGCTTTTATTGAAGTGGGGTATCAAAACGCTTTAGATTTCTTTTGGGTAGATGGACTCAGAGCAGCAGCTCATCAGGCCAAGTTTATTCCTGACGAGTTAAATGAGCATCTGAGTCTACTTTTTGCTGAGCAGACCCGCCACACCGTTTTTTTAGTGAACTGGATGGCCTATCAAAAAGTGAAGCTAAAGAAGCGCTGGGGGGAATGGCGTGCAGCACCTGCGCTGTGGAATCGTAGCGGTCTGTTTGTGAGGCTGATGGCAGCCTTTAGCGCAAAAGATATAGACGAGCGCCCTGACGCAATGCGCTGGATGGTGAGGTTTAGCCCAGAAACGTTTCTAAGCCTTTGCCTATTCACGCAAAAACAGCGGATGCAAACCTTTGATGCTGAACTGCTCCAGCCACAGCTCAGCGTTAACGTGGCGACGTTTGCCCGTGAGATCTTCAAGGTGTGGCCTAAACGAAGGGTGGGTTCGACGGTCTAGGTTCCAGCTCTCTGGCTCAAGCCTTCTGGCTGAGCGATTGTGAAAATAGATAAACCTAAACAGGAATCACTGAAATGGAAAATGCACTGCCAGATTGGGTACTTGGGGGCGCTGCGCTCTTTATTTTGATTGGGGGGCTGCTAATGCTGTTTAGCGGGGTTGGCAGTATGGGAGATAAGCCCTGAACGCCATTTAACGGCATGGAGCATGGGCTAGTAAGCCAGACTACACGCGAATAGACCTTAAATCTGTTACGTTCCGGTTCAACCACGGGGCGAACCCAAACTGTTTAGGGATGGGTTGTAGTCGGCTCCCTTCAGCATGGAAGGATGAAACATGATTGAGGCTAGCATTGCTGCTTGTCTGCTGCTGTTTTTAGGAGATTTTCTCTCTACGTTCTGCTATCACGTTCCTGAACACGTTTTTGGCAGTCTTCACCTCAAAACGCACCATACTTCTAAACAAACTTTCCGCCACTACGCAATTTTGACGGTGAATGCCCAGGTGCTTTTGGATGGCATTTTGGGCGCACTCCCCTATCTGTTGATTGCGGTACCCCTTTGGTCGTACTCTCCTATCGGCACCGTCTTGGGGCTTTTGCTAGGGCAACTTCACGTTTGGTGGAGACATGCTTGCGTGATGAATTGGCAGACGCCTAAGATTGTGGCTGGCTTGTGCCACATTTTATTTATCACAACGCCTGAGCAGCACTGGCTGCACCATCAAAAAACGACGGTAGGGTTTGGGGATATTTTTACGTTTTTTGATGCACCTGCTCGATCCTGGTTCCGCTTTTTGCGTCTGTTACGGTTTCAGGTTAGAGCAAGTGGGCAAAAAATGGCGGTAAGACTCTAAAGATTCAGCAGATCGACTGCATCAATAACGTGTCTATCCCTGAGAATGGGGACTTAACTTTAAGGTTGAGGGCGGATGAATCAGGGGTGGATTTATCAAGATCGGGTGAGGGCAACGGAGGCAGGGCTAACGGTACTAGAATTCTATACCCGTCGGTATCGTCACTCGAGTCAGGTAGATTGGCAGCACCGGATTGAGGCTGGGCAGGTCTTACTGGACGGTGTTCAGGGTTTTACAGAATCGTTGATTCAGGCGGGGCAACAGCTAAGCTATCACCGTCCGCCTTGGCAAGAGCCGGAGGTGCCGCTGTCTTTTGAAGTGCTGTATGAAGATGCTGATTTGTTAGTGGTTGCGAAGCCTTCGGGTTTGCCTGTGTTGCCAGGTGGTGGCTTTTTGGAACATACGCTGCTGCATCAGCTCCGGTGTTGCTACCCGCAAGATACGCCTGTGCCAATTCATCGTCTGGGGCGTGGAACGTCTGGGCTTATGCTTTTGGCGCGATCGCCCCTAGCCAAATCTAATCTCAGTCAGCAACTGCGCAAAAGCACGGCGGCGGGTGGCTTAGTGCATAGCCATCGCTCCATCCACAAAATCTATCGCGCTCTGATTGGGGCGGGTGACATTCCCGATCGCTTGACCATTAACCAGCCCATCGGCAAAATCTCTCACGAGCAGTTGGGCTATATTTATGGCGCAACCACGGATGGACAGTTTGCTCGAAGTGATGTGCAAGTTGTGCGACGCGACTTAGAAAGTACCCTGGTCGAGGTGACGATTTTTACGGGCAGACCGCACCAAATCCGTATCCACATGGCGTCCGCTGGGTTTCCATTACTGGGCGATCCGCTGTACGGGGTGGGGGGTATTCCAAAGCCTTTTTCAGAAGATTTTAATGCTAAGCAGCCTGTGCCAGGAGACTGCGGCTACGCGCTTCATGCCTATCGCCTAGCCTTTCTGCATCCTCGCACGCAGCAGCCGATGAATTTTGAATGCCTGCCGCCTGTCAATCTTCGAGTTTGCCAAATGGTAGGATGCTGATCGCCTTAGATCTGTTTGGGCAGGGTTCCCTTGAGCTACTATCGTCAATCTATTCAGGCATTTTCTGTGAGCTACCTCAGCAAGCTCCAGCGCCGTATCCTAGACTGTCCTTACTTTGCGGTCAATAATCTCAACCGTGACTTTGTCAATACCAAAGGGTTTTCGGTGGTGTTTCGGCGATCGCACCTCTCCCTCGTCACCGAGCAGTTCCCGTACTTTGGGCGCTACCTAGAGCAGGCACTACAGCCAGACTGTAATGCTTTTTACCTCAATCCACTCCTGCTCAAGGCGGGTTCACGGGTAGATCCGCACATTGATCGGTCTTTGCGCTCTTACTGCAAAACCATTGAGCCACCTGCAATGGTGAGCGTGCTGTATGTGTCGGTTCCTGAAGATTTAGAAGGGGGAGAACTGGTACTGCGATCGCGGCGGCAACAAGTGGGGCAAATCCGACCCCAGACCAATCTGCTCCTGTTTTTTCAAGGAGACTTAACCCATTCTGTCACTGCCGTGGTGAAGGGGGGCGATCGCCTAAGCCTGGTGTGCGAGCAGTATAACCTTGAAAACCATGAGCTAGAAGACATTCCAGAGTTCAAGCTAGAGTCCCGAGCCGTCGCCCCCACCGCCAAGCGCAAACGCTAAAGCTTGATGGTAAAGCTCTCGCGTTTGTGAAAATCCGCCTGGGTGCTGGGGTGGGTTAAAGCCCAGTGGGTAATTTTGCCATCCTGAAGCTGCGTGACGGCGCTAATGCCCACATCTAAAACCCGCCCCACGGGGATAATGTCGTCTAGGTCTAGCTTGAGAGAGAGCGAAAATGCATCCGGCTCAGATTCGGTGGTGAAGGGAAGCACCTCGTAGGCCGTTTCTTCCTGTATCCCTTGTCGGTAGCTATCAAACCGATAAATATTCCAGTCGCCATCAGGGGAAAGATTGAATTCCCAGTAGCTGGGCGAGTTTCTAACGCTTAAGAAAAACTCAAGGCACGTCTGTTCCCAAAGGTTTGCTTTGCGCGTGGGTGCCTCGCTTGATGCCGGAAGAACGACCTGATCTACCGCGCCCAACAGCGTGTACTGAATTAAAAGAAACGGATCGCGGCGGACGATGGTACCGATCACCTCTAGGTTGGGGAGCGTACTGTCTTTGCCAAAGGGCGTAAGCGAAAAGATCTGGTCGTTCATCTCAGGTTTTGCAGAAGGGTGCGAAGGGTAGATGCTTGAAGTTCAATGCTTTCGGTTAGCTTGAATTGGACGAGTGCCCTCTCTAAGTTGTGGGTGGAATGTTTGACCTTAAAGTAAACGTTGCCAGCGAGATAATCGGTAAAAAACCGCAGCCCTAGCTCAAAGGAAATGAGGCGAATAGCGTCATACAGGTAGTCGTGGTCATTATCGGTCAAAAAACTGCCGGACGCCGATAGGTAGCCCCGCAAAATCGCCTCCCCTAAATCGGTTTCAAATCGTACCTGCTCCCACTGGTCACTTTCTTCCCCCAGGGGGTTGCAGGCCGAGCGGAGGCAGTCGCCTACGTCATAGTGAATCAGCCCTGGCTTAACGGTATCGAGATCAATCATGCTGATGGCGCTACGATTTGTAGTATCAAACATGACGTTATTGATCTTGGGGTCGCCATGCATGGTGCGGATGGGCAGTTTGCCCAAGGCTTTGGCATCTTCTAGCACGGTGGCTAGAGTACGGCGATCGCCCACAAACTGCAAACAGTAGCGCACTTCAGCAGACTGAGGTAAGCCGTTACCCACTGCCGCAAGTACTCCATCATAGATCTGAAGGTAGCTTGGCGTAATGTGAAATCCTTCAAGGGTATCGACCAAGTTTTCGACGGGGAGATCACTGACCAAGCGATGAAAGGTGCCGAGGGCGATGCCAATTTCTTGGGCGTGGCCTAGGTCTTGAATGGTATCAAAGGTTTGGGAGTTTTCAATAAAGCTGATGGCTCGCCAAAACTGGCCTGCTTCATCAATCCAGTGGTCTTCACCTGTCTGGGTTAGCAATACCTGCGGCACCTGCCAGGCGCAGTCTGGGCTAAGCGGGTCGCAGGTGAGGCGATTTTGGACATGCTCGGTGAAGACCCGCATATTTTGCATGACCAGTTTGGGCTGTCGGAAGACCTGGGTATTGATGCGCTGAAGGACAAATCGAGTTTCAAAATCGGCTTCAGAATTAACTTCAGGGTTAATGGCGACATTCACCAAAAAGGTATCGTTGATGTTGCCATTGCCAAAAGACTCAATCTTGAGCGGCGATGGGTGCGGGGATGGGGTTGGTGTAAACTGACGGGCGATTGCCGTCAGCGTTTCCAGCGTGGTTTCAGCATTCATAGTGGGGTCTTTCAGCTCGGCCTTAAGCATAGACGGTTAGGATGGCTTACGGAAAAGCTCGGGTAGCCGACGGATCAGCACCGTCGTGCGCAGCCAAAGCTTGTTGGGCATCGCCGGAATGCCAGACACTGTCTGCGCCTCGGCAATATCCTGACAGACCAGGGTTTTAGCCGTCACAATTGCCCTAGCTCCCACCTTTACCTTTTCAATCACGCCGGACTGTCCGGCAATGACCACGCGATCGCCCAACTGCACTGCCCCTGCCAGCCCCACTTGACCCACTAAAACACAGTGCTGCCCAATCTGACAGCCGTGGGCGACCTGCACGAGGTTATCAATTTTAGTGCCTTTACCAATGCGCGTTTCGCCCACAGCAGGTCGATCAACGGCGCTATTGCACCCCACTTCAACGCCGTCTTCTAAAACGACAGAGCCAGACTGCTGCATCTTAAACCAGGCTGCTGCCGTTGGCACAAAGCCAAACCCTTCTGCGCCAATAACTGCCCCACTATGAATAACGCAATCTTGACCCACTACCGATCGCTCATGAATCACGCAGTTGGCGTGGAGGACGGTGCGATCGCCAATGGTCGCATCGGGATAAATGACGACATTAGGGTGAATGCAGACATGATCTGCGATGGTACATCCCGCCTCAATCACAGTATGGGCACCCACCGCTACCCCAGTCCCTAACGTCACGGTAGGGTGAATGACCGCCGTAGGATGAATGACGGCTTCAGGTTGCCAGGGTTGGTAGAATAGCCCCAGAATTTGAGCAAAGAGTAGGCGAGGCTGTGCAGCCACCACCCAAGCCAGCCCTAACTGCGTTGCGGTTTCGTTCAGCACAGTGGGCTGTTGGGGCAGAATAACTACGCTGGCTTGGGTGGTGGCTAATGTGTGGGCTAACGCCGCACTTTCAATGTAAGAGACGGTTCCTGGTTTGGCTTGGGAGATCGCCGCCACGCCCTGTACGGTCGGATTGAGCAAAGGATTTTGAGCCAAACTGGTTTGTTCGTCAGCAATACCCAGTTGACGCACCAACGCTCTGAACTCTATCGCGCCCTTAATCACTGCACCTGCATATCTTGGATATGCCACTGCTGACCCTTTTGCACCGCCGTATATTTCACCGGATAAGTATCGGTATAGGACTGGGCTGACACCAACTTGCCGCGCTCATAGTACTGCGCGGTTTCCTTCACCCGCGCCTTAATGGCTGTGCGACCTTTTGCCAGCGAGTCTACAGACTGAATTTCAAGCTGGTCGAGGGTATATTTCCAGTAGCCTTTCGCAGCTTTGTTTTGCGCGACGCGATTTTTCCACTCCGACAGCGCAGGCTCGACTAAAACAGCCTGAAGGTTTTCTAAGCTGTATTGCTCACTCATCGCCTCTGCCTTTGCGGTCTGCCAAGACTTCACCAAATCCTGTGCTTCTGGTTTTGAGAGTGTGCCAGAGCTTGCAGCGGTCGAAGGGGATGCAGACGGACTAGGACTGCCTGAAGACAATGCTGAGGGAGAAGCGGCACCACTTGGCGATGGAGTGGGTATTGGCGTTGCTGTCACTGCATTTGTGGGACTTGGACTAGGGGCGACCCCAACGGGAAGTGGCGCTTGTGCCGGATTTGTTTGAGGCGCAAAGAGCTTTGCCAGCGCCAGCGCTCCGGTGACAAAGCCAGCGCCGAGTAAGAGTGAAATCAACCAGGTTGTCCATTTTTTGGATTTGGAAGCTTTCGCCGTTCCATCCTGTGAAGCTTCATTGCGCGGGGCTTCATTTCGGGCTGCTCCTGCACGACGAGAACCTTTGCCTTTCGCTGACGCTTTTTTCGACTTTGGATCTGGGCGACGCTGCCTTTTTTGGGTTTCAGAGAAAGGCGTTGGGGCTGGGGGAGCAGCGTTTGCGCTCAGGTCATCTTCAAACAACAGGCTTGAGGATAAGCCTGATGAATCTGAGAGGGTCTCTGCTGGCTTTTCGCGAGAGGCGGCGGAGGGAAAAGGAATAACGCCAGGTAAGGTTTTTTGGGCAGTGTCTACGCTGCTTGAGCTACCTTCCTTGAGCTTTGCGATACTCGGGCTGCCGCTATCTAAGCTGCTGAGTACGGTCTGGATGGCAGGATCGTTGAAGTAGTGCTGTAGAGACACCAACTGTCCGGCTAAGTCTCGAAAGTAGGGGTAAACCTCTTGCTGAAGCCAATTTTCTGTGTAAAGGTATAGCCCAGGAATCAGGTCAGGAGAGCCTTCAGAATATTGGCGCAGGAAGTCTAAAGACTCTTCATCTTGACTTAGCAGTACGCTTTTATGGGCTGCGTCAGGCTGGCCTAGCAGTAGCCAACACATACCCTGCTCAATCGCAATATCTTGGCGATCGCCCAGTTGCCCGAGCAGGGTCTTGGCCTTGGCAATAAAGTTAGGTTTCCCTGCCGAAACGCCTCTGGCAATGAGGGCATAGACCGCCAGATAAGACGCCACAGCAGACGGGCGAGCGGCTTCTCGTTCAAAGAGCGTCTGCTGTTCTTCTACGGTTAGATATTCACGAAGCTGCTGAATAAACCGCAGAAAGTCTTTGACGCTTAGCCCAGACTGGTCATCTTGGTTGCCATCAATGCCGTCGCGGTCATCTAGCATTGCTTGCAACAGCTTCAGCCCTTCGGCACGAGACTCTGGCGAGGCGTCTGGATCGTTCAGCAGTTCTAAAATGCGGTAGGGTCTGAGCTTGTAGAGATCGCCCTTGATTTCGGCCTGCACGTCTAAAAATCGCTGTTCTTGCTCTAAGAGGCTCAACCCTTTTTGTAAAGAGTCTCCAGCCGCCTCAAACTGGCTCTGCTGCCACTGCTCACGACCTAGCTCTAAATTCGCCAGGGCGAGCGCCAAAATTACGTCGTCTTCTAGTGCGCCCGCATGGGTCGGGACTTGTGTTAAATCAATGGGGCGCTGTAGGTAAGCCGCTCCAATCTCTAAAATTTGCGGGTAGGAGCCAACCTCCTGAAGCAACAGCAGCGCACCGGAGAGTTTTGCATCCGCAACATCGAGCATTAGCCCCAGCCTCTCGGAGGAGTCAGCAGGGGTTTCTAGATCAGCCCACTGTTTATCGTAAGCCTCGCGCTTTTTAGGGTCTGCCAGCTCTACAAACGCTTCTTCAAGGAGCTGCTTACGGGCGGCGATCGCCGCACTAGAATATTCTTGCCGAGGCAACTGCTGTAGCCGATCTTCAAACGCCTGCTGAAGCTGTTCGGGCGTCGCCCGAGTCGGCACACCTAGAATTCTGTAGAAGTCTAAGGAAATTTGCACAATTGAAGTCCTTGGCAGCAAACAGTACAGGGTTGAACGGCGATCGTCTAAATTTTAAACGTTCAAACTGCAAACCTAAATCTAAGGTAAAACTAGAGACGGTTTAAAAAACAATTTGGGAATATCATAACCCGCAAGCCCTAACCAACCGTATACTCTATAAGAAGTTGGTTGAAAATCTGCGCTTTTTAAGGCTGTAGTCTTTATAGAGCAGTAAAATACAGGCTTAAACGATAACTCGTTTGGGCATATATTTTATTCGCTCTTCTCATGTTTTCACGTTATGTCTCGTAAGGCACCCGACGAAGGATAATTCATGGTTCAAGATCGCGTTCTCCCCAAAATGCCTGCCCCAACCGCTCAAATTACGCGGGAGGAAGGTCTTGTACTTTATGAAGACATGGTGCTGGGTCGTGGCTTTGAAGACAAGTGCGCGGAAATGTACTATCGCGGCAAAATGTTTGGGTTTGTCCACCTTTACAACGGTCAAGAGGCGGTTTCAACGGGTGTTCTCAAGGCGATGCGCCCCGATGACTACACGTGCAGTACCTATCGAGATCACGTCCATGCCCTTAGCGCAGGGGTGCCTGCCCGTCAGGTGATGGCAGAACTATTTGGCAAAGAGACGGGGTGCAGTCGCGGGCGAGGTGGCTCGATGCACATGTTTTCGGCAGAGCATAATTTACTCGGCGGGTTTGCCTTTATTGGGGAAGGTATCCCCATTGCAACGGGGGCAGCGTTCCAGACGCACTATCGCCGCAATGCCCTGGGCGATCAATCCGCAGACCAAGTGACGGCTGCTTTCTTTGGCGATGGCACCACCAACAACGGTCAGTTTTTTGAATGTCTCAATATGGCGGCACTGTGGAAGCTGCCGATTTTATATGTGGTCGAAAACAATAAGTGGGCGATTGGGATGGCTCACGAACGCGCTTCGTCTCAAACCGAAATTTACCAAAAGGCGAGCGTGTTTGGCATGCCTGGTTATGAGGTAGACGGGATGGACGTGCTGGCGGTGAGGGCGATCGCCCAAGAAGCCGTGGCGCGCGCCCGTGCTGGAGAAGGCCCTACGCTGATTGAGTGCCTCACCTACCGCTTCCGAGGTCACTCTTTGGCAGACCCCGATGAGCTGCGGTCTAAAGATGAGAAAGATGAGTGGTTAGCACGCGACCCCATTAAGCAGCTTGAGCGCTATTTGCTGGCGAATGAACTTGCCAGTGCGGAAGATCTCAAGGCCATTGACCAAAAAATTCAGGCGCTGGTTGAAGAAGACGTTGAGTTTGCTGAGCAAAGCCCCGAGCCAGACCCCAGTGAGCTATACCGCTACATCTTCGCGGATTCTTAGATACTGGGCATATAAAACGGGTTTCGGCTTCGTGTTCGACTGAGCGTTAGCCGAAGTCTCAACCCTCAAATCTCGTATTGGTGTGGGTTGAGCGAAGCCGAAACCCAATCCTAGCCAGTCAGTTATTCAATGATGATCTCACCTCAAATTACCTACCGAAATCCAGCCCCCACCGTAGATATCATCATTGAACTCAACGATCACATTGTCCTGATCGAGCGCCTTAACGAGCCATTCGGCTGGGCTTTGCCAGGGGGCTTTGTAGACTATGGCGAAACCGTCGAATCTGCCGCCATTCGCGAAGCCGCAGAGGAAACCTCTCTCAATATTCGTCTGTTAGAGCAGTTTTATGTGTATTCAGATCCCGCTCGGGATGCGCGAAAGCATACGCTCAGCGTGGTCTTTATTGCCGAAGCCAGCGGCACCCCCATCGCTGCCGATGATGCAAAGGCAGTGGGGTTATTTGTCCTTTCGGCCTTGCCCACACCCCTTTGCTTTGACCATCAGCAGATTTTAGAAGACTACCACCACTATCGTTTAACAGGTCAACGCCCTCGTATCCCTTAACGAGGGTTGGTGTCGCCGCCCACGAGAGGTCGCGTAAATCCTTTATCGTAGAAGGCCTCGGCGAGTTGAGGATTCAGGCGTTTGGCTTGCCCGTAGTCTTTTTGCGCCATCTGCACATCTCCTTTGTCGTAGTAGGCCATGCCCCGTCCGTAGTAGGCCGCTACAAAGCCAGAATCAATGGCAAGCGCCTCAGAGAAATCTGCGATCGCCAAATCTGTCTGCCGCAGCGCAAATCTGGCTCTGCCTCGGTTGTAGTAAGCAGATGCGATTTGACCATCGAGGGCGATCGCCTGACCGTAATCTTGAATGGCCAGGGTTTGATTGCCTAAATCAGCGTAGGCCAGCCCTCGACTAAAGTAGTAATCGGCGTTGTCTGGCTCTAGGTCTACCGCGCGGCTAATTTTTTCAATGGCTGCTGCAAACTGCCCTTGACCGTGCAGTGCCAGCGCCTGGTTGTAGTAGTCTTCTGCCGTCTTGGGCACCACTCGCAGGATCTCGGTGTAGTCTTGGGTGTTAATGCTGGCAATCTTCATTCCCACTGGCGTTGCGTGAGCTGCCCCCTGCCCCCCCAACAGAACAAGAGTGCCACTTAGAATAATTGTGCTTCCTAACGTTGTCAATGTTCGATTCATCATGGCTCTACCTCACTGGATGGCTGCTTAAAACCGAAACGCTCTGGGCAAACGCATTCAGCATTTCATATCTCTTTTGGAACTCGCGTGCGCTGGATCGCTAAACATAGTGATCTAGATCACGCAAAGATATAAATATTTGATTTGTTTGGCTTGCTTCGATTTTGATTTCTAATCAACCTACTTCAATATTAGTCGGTTCAATTTGGAATAGCACCCCCCTTGAAACATGATTTAATCGAATCAAATGAGGGCCTTTTGCCTTTAGATGTTGCGCGCTACTCTGCCCTATGACAACGCCCCTAATTGAACTCAAAGGAATCTCTAAGCGCTTTGGAAACAGCACGATCCTAGATGGGGTTGATCTGGCGATTTATCCAGGCGAATCCTTGACGATTTTGGGGCCTTCTGGCACGGGTAAGTCTTCGCTGTTGAGGATTATGGCGGGGTTGCTGGCTCCAGACAAAGGGGAGATTTATCTCAACGGACAACGCAGCGTAACGGCGATCGATGACCCGAATCGGCCTTTGCGGATGAGTATGGTGTTTCAGCAGGCGGCTCTTTTTGACTCGCTCAATGTGGCTGAGAACGTTGGTTTTTATCTCTATCAGCATTCAAAGCTGCCGCGTCGTCGAATTCGGGAGCTGGTGGAGGAAAAGTTAGAGCTGGTAGGGCTACCAGGAATTGCGAAACTTTACCCCTCGGAATTATCTGGCGGGATGCGAAAGCGCGTCAGCTTTGCAAGAGCGATTCTGGATGATCCGGATGATGCAGCAGACGACCCTCAAATTTTGCTCTACGACGAACCCACCGCAGGGCTTGATCCCATTGCATCTACGGTGATTGAAGATTTAATTGTGCGGCTCCAAAAAACCTCCGGCTGTGAAACCTATGCGATCGTTAGCCACCAGCACAGCACCATTCGTCGTACTGGGCAGCGACTGATTTTGCTGTACCAGGGCAAGGTGCAGTGGCAAGGCACTGTGGATGAGTTAGATACCGTCGATAATGCCTATCTCAAGCAGTTTTTGAGCGGGAGTGTGGAAGGCCCTATGGAAATCTTGGGGCGGCATATCTGAATTGGGCGGGTTTGCATTAGAACTTTTGCACGAATATTACCCTCTCCCCCAGCCCCTCTCCCAGAACGGGCGAGGGGAGCCAGATTAGCCCTTCTCCCCCTGGTGGGAGAAGGGTAAAGCCTTTGGGGCTATAAGAAAGGGATGAGGGGGTAGGATTGACGCAAGAGATCCATAGCACGTTTGAAAGGGCAGTGATACCAATTTACGGTTCAGTCGTAATGCTAACCTTTGAGGCACAGTCTTTTGCGCGTTCTCTGGCTTGGTCAGTGGTATCGCCTAGCGCGAGAGCAACGCCCATCCGTCGGTTTTTACGGCAGGTGGGTTTCCCAAAGAGGCGTAGTTTGCTCGTGGATACCTGTAGGGCAACTTCCATACCTGTAAATGTGGGATTGCTGCCAGCCGCTGATGCCAAAATAACCGCTGAGGCACCAGGCTGAATCATCTCAATGCTGCCGATGGGTAGCCCTAGAATAGCTCTGACGTGCAGCTCAAATTCAGACATGGTTTGGCTCACCATTGTGA
>JAGVDA010000045.1 GCA_020058975.1 Thermosynechococcus sp. WC_1
AGGTAAGTTTTCTGTGACTAAATAACTATAAAAGTATAGTTAGAAAAAGATGTTCAAATTTTGCTATTGACTTCCGTCTACCTCAGGGACTATGTTAGGTGGAATGTTAGGTGGAATTACCTGCTAGCTCAAGAATTTGCTTAATCACCTTTTTTACATCTTCCTCAGCCTCGTGCGGACTGATATGACCGCCCGGAACTTTAAGAACCTGTGCCTTCGGGGGAATGCCAATATAATCCGTTGCTCCAACGACTACTAAAGTTGGTACCCGAAGCTCTTGAATGAGTGAAGCTGAATCATCGGGTTTCAGGATAACGGCTTCGATTGTCCGCGCAATCTCTTTTGCCGGACGCTTTGATAGCCTCGCTTGCATCTGTGCGACCAATTCGGGTCGCTGTTTCAAGAGCTGCTCAGTATAGAGAGCCTTGGCTGCCTGTCTGGCAAAGAACGATGGAAAAATAGTCATGCTCTTTTGGAGGGAAAATGCGATTCGGTTCAGACCACTGGTTTTCCGAAATGGCATATTAAACAGACCAAGTGACTCAAATCGATCGGGAAACCTGACTGCTGCCCGCAAAACAGTCATACTTCCCCACGAATGTCCAATGGCAATACATCGCTGTAAATTCAACTCATCCATAATAGAGATTAACATCTCAACACAATCGTCAAGACTCCATTCATGTCCCACATTATCACTGCTACCGTGGGCGGGCATATCGATAAAAACCTGGGTTCTGCCCTGAGCCGGAGAGCTAACAGCAGTCCATAATGTTCGATCGAGGAAAACCCCATGCAGATAGATAACTGGTGTACCGATTGTGCCTTCCTCCACGCCAATGGATATATGCCCCAAATTTGTCTGGATTGACATTTGATTCATCTTAAAACCTTCTCACAATGCTACAGATTCTGGACTTGATGGCTTCGCAGGAATGCCTCAAATGATGTCAGTTTCGGATAAATATTTCTTGTTTCCTCGATGGTGAAAACCCAGTTTCCTGCTGATTGCCACTTCATCTGCTCGACAAATTCACGATTGAGGAATTTACACAGCCAGACTGATAGCTGGAGACGTTTTGCCGACCTGCCACTGACTGCTTCATAGATTTGCTTCATTTCTGGTACGGTTAGGCGATCGCTGGAAAGATCGATCTTCTTGCCTATATATTTCTCGGTATTCAGAAACACAGCAGCGGCAATTCCCCCCAAATCGTCTACTGCCAGCATATGGTACGGCGCATCAGGCTTCATGACACCAGAAATGAACGGAAACGTCCACTCACCTCCAAATGCAGAATTGAGAATATTATCCATAAATGTTACCGTTCCAAGCAAGGTGTAGGGAAGCTGGATCGCTCTAATGTGTTTTTCGATTTCAGCTTTAGACTTGAAGTGTTCCAGCCGATCCGGAAATGTGCAACCATCTGCCATTGTCGATTGGACAAAGTGCCGAACACCTGCGGCTTTGGCTGCATCTGCCAAATTTTTCCCCTGTCGGATTTCACCTTCATAGCCAACGCCCTTTTCCCAGTAATTTTGGACAGAGAACACTCCATCAGCTCCCATCACCGCCTGTTGCAACGAATCTCGATCGTCCAAATTTCCGATCGCAATCGTCGCTCCCTGCACTGCCAATTGCTTTGCAGCCAGACTTTCGGAATTGCGCGTTAAGGCTTTAACTCTAAACCCGTTTTTCAGCAAGTGTCGGGTAACAGCACCGCCTTGCTTGCCAGTTGCGCCTGCGACTAGGATAAGTTTATTTTGATTGAGTGGCTCGTGCATTGTGGAAATCCTATTCATAACGCCTAACTTCAGTTTAGAATTAAGACTGCTATAACAGCCATGCATGTTTGATATTAATGCTATGCGTGAAGTGGATTTACGAGGAATCGATCTCAACTTGCTTGTGCTCTTAAATGCCTTAATTGAGCATCGCAATGTGACACGGGCTGCTGAGGAAATGCACATGAGCCAGCCTGCTATGAGTCGAGCCTTGGGACGACTCCGCAAGTTGCTGAACGATCCAATTTTGGTACGAGGTAGTGATGGGTTAGTTGCAACATCAAGGGCACTCGCACTTTACCCCGAACTCAAACGTCTGCTGAATGAAATTTCCCATTTAGTCTCCGATGTCCCGTTCAGCCCAGAACAGCTAACAGGTTGTGTCACGTTGGCGGCAACCGACCACTCGATCTTGTTCCCCAAAATTATGGCGCGGCTTTCTCAAGCAGCACCAATGCTAAACGTGAGAGTGATTCCTTTATTCAATATTGCTGAGGAACATCTGCATAATGGCAGTATCGATCTTGCTTTTGGAGTTTTTCAAGCCCTTTTACCTACTACTCTTCATCAGGAATCCCTGTATGAGGACACTTATGTTACCTTGATGCGACGTGGGCATCCTGCGGGTGAATGCTGTTCGTTGGCGGAGCCTCTCAGAATGGGAATCGAGCAATTTGTCTCTCTCAAGCATGTGTTGGTGACGGCAGTAGGAAATGGCTGGGGGGTTGTGGATACAGCACTGGATAAACTGAGATTGCAACGTCGAGTTGTCTTGCGACTGCCCAGCTTCATCACAGCCTTAGCAGTTGTCGCTGAGTCTGATTTCGTGGTAACGTTACCCGCCTCGATCGCTCGTAGGTACTCAGTTCAGTATGATTTGGTCGCGATCGCACCACCGATCGATTGTCCAGCTATTACTCATACTTTAATCTGGTCTGGAGTAAGGGATACGGATCTGGCTAATCAGTGGTTACGTAAACTTGTACGTGAATCAGCAAGCCAGATAGAGCGGGGAAATTAAAGTTATCTCTCCACCTAACGTTCCTGTTGAGCGGCTGCAAACAGCCTTTGCAACATCACCAAGATCTTCCTTCAGTCCGCTCCAACAGGGTTGTGTACGCCCAGCATGGGCGTGAACTAATGGGGTGCAAGTCCCCTGTCGGAGAACCAACGTCCAAATGCTCGAAAG
>JAGVDA010000305.1 GCA_020058975.1 Thermosynechococcus sp. WC_1
GGGCTTAACTACACCATTTTGCGACCCTGTGGTTTTTTCCAAGGGTTAATTGGTCAATACTGCATCCCCATCCTTGAAAATCAGCCTGTGTGGGTAACAGGGGAAGAAACGCCTATGGCCTACATGGATACCCAAGATATTGCTCGTTTTGCCGTCCAGGCACTTAAAAAAGAAGCCACCTATCGCAAAGCCTTTGATTTATCCGGCCCCAAAGCTTGGACTGCCGAACAGGTTATTAAGCTCTGTGAGCAAGCTTCAGAAAAAGAAGCGAAAGTGTCTCGAATTCCGGTAGGCGTTTTGAAAGGGCTGCAAAAATTTGTCGGCTTTTTTCAGTGGGGATGGAGCGCGGCTGAGCGTTTAGCCTTTACCGAGGTAATTACCTCAGGGCGACCCCTCAATTCTTCGATGGACGAGGTTTACACTGCGTTTGAAATTGAGCCAGACAGCATTGCAACCCTTGAACCCTATATGCAAGACTATTTTAATCGCATTCTCAAAAAGCTCAAAGAGATCGATTACGACAAACAGCAGCAAAAGACCAAGAAAAAGCGATCGCCATTTAAATCATCTCAGTCTACCTAGTCAATCTATATAGGTTGATTGACGTTGCATAGGTTTAGATGCACTGCGTCTAACCGTTGCCGATCTTAAAGAGCAGAATAACGGTAGAGGCCGAATTTCGTGGGGAAAGCCGGAATTGTTTATAACGACAACAAGCCTGTTGCCTGTAATACGGCAAAAGACATTACCCATCATCTTAAGGCTGCGGGGTGGGATGTTGTTTTAGCAACGGGCATCGGCGGTATTTTGGGCTACTCTCGGCCTGAAGTTCCGGCCTGCTACTCCCAAATCGAAAACATGGTGCCCCCTGGTTTTGATGAAGACATGGCCTTTGCCATTGTGCTGGGCGGTGATGGCACGGTTCTGTCTGCCTGTCGTCAACTGGCACCTGCGGGTATTCCTATTTTGACCATCAACACAGGTCATATGGGTTTCTTAACCGAAACCTATCTCAACCAGCTCCCTGAAGCCCTAAGTGCGCTGATGGAAGGTCACTACACCGTCGAAGATCGCGTCATGTTGACGGTGCAGGTGATACATGAAGGCACGGTGCTATGGGAAGCGCTGTCTCTCAATGAAATGGTGCTGCACAAAGAGCCGCTTTCTGGCATGTGTCACTTTGAGGTGGAGATTGGAGAACACGCCTTAGTCGATATTGCAGCCGATGGCGTCATTATTTCAACTCCGACGGGGTCCACGGCTTACGCACTGGCAGCAGGTGGCCCTGTGATTGCCCCTGGCGTTTCGGTGGTGCAGTTGATCCCGATTTGTCCGCACTCGTTGGCTTCGCGGGCGCTGGTGTTTTCTGATACTGAAGCGGTCGAAATTTTTCCGGCTAATCGCCAGCAGCTTATTTTGGTGGTAGATGGCAATGCAGGCTGCTATATGCTGCCCGATGATCGGGTGCGGGTACAAAAATCACCCTTTTCAGCACGGTTCATTCGATTGGGTTCACCAGAATTTTTCAAAATTTTGCGCGAGAAGTTGGGTTGGGGCTTGCCTCACATTGCCAAGCCAACGTCCGTTGAGTTGCCTTGACATCTTTGAGATTCCCCCTTGTCTCTCGTCAAGAAGTGCATAATAAAGTTCAGGAAATGTACAAACTTAGTAAGATGGCGATAAGAGACAAGCTTTTCACAATGACTTGAAAGCCATGACGATTAAAGAGCTAGAATCCCAAATCCTTGCCTTAAGCCCTGCTGAAAAAGTTCAGATCATTCAACTGCTGTCACAGAATGGAAGCACCACAGGCAGAGGAATTGAGAAAACACCCAGCGTCTGTGGGGGATCTGCTCGTATTGTCAATACCCGAATCCCAGTCTGGGTATTGGTTGAAGCTCGTCAGTTGGGCATTACTGAAGCCGATCTGCTGCAAGATTATCCTCACATTAACGCAGCCGATTTAGTGAATGCATGGGCTTACGCAGCAGCATTTCCTGAAGAAATTGAGACTGCAATTCGAGAAAATGCAGCCGTGATGCAAGAAGCCTTGTAAAACATGGCAAGACTCTATGCGGATGAACAATTCCCCCGTGTTGTTAGTGAATTGCTCCGCACGATGGGGCACGATGTCCTCACGGTTCAAGAAGCAGGCAATGCCAATCAAAAAATTTCCGATGATGAAGTGCTACAGTTTGCAACGGTAGAAAGTCGAGCAGTAGTGACGCTCAATCGTCAAGATTTTATTCGACTGCATCGAATTAATCCCAACCATGCCGGAATCATCGTTTCTACCAATGATTCTGATAGAACCAGAATGGCTGAACGCATTAATGATGCGATCGCCCAGCCTAAATCTCTCAGAGGAGAACTCATCCGCGTTGTGCGCCCTTCTCAATAATTTAGGACTCTGACTTCTTCTAAGCTATCTTAGCGCTAAAAATAATCGTCGTCTTTACCACTTGTCGGTTATATTATGGCGGCAGTAGGATTCATTTTTAGCCAGCCCAAAATTTGCTCACAAGTAAGTTCTAGGTCAATGGGGGTAAGAATAGGAAGGCGATCGCCACCTTTGCAAAAAATGGGCAGTTGGTTCGGCGTAAAAACTAAAACCGAGCGATCGCAGGGGTCTAACATCCACCCCAATTTTGTGCCGTGCTGGAGGCCATACAGAATTTTTTGCGTCACCCGATTAGGGCTTTGACCAGGGGAAAGAATTTCAATGATCCAATCGGGTGCAAGAAAGAAATCATTAGGGACTTCCCCGTCTGCATCAAAGGGAATATGCCCCCATTCAAACACTGCAATATCAGGAACAATCGAGCGATCGCCAAAGCTACAGCGTAATTCAGGCCAAGCGTAGGCAATTTTAGAGCTAGATGACGCCTGATTGATAGAAATAGAGAGACTTAGCTGTAGGTGACTATGTTTACCCTTTGGCATAGCTTTTTGCAGAATCTCTCCGTCGATATACTCGCTAGCAGGTTCAGTTTCAGGGAGATCCAGAAAGTCCACGAGGGTCAATGAAGATTTGGCGAGAATCATTAAGCTATCTCACAACGCTAGCTTTAGTGTATCAAAGCGCTTTGTGGCTAATGTTTACTCACCATCCATTGATTCCCTGCAAAGCTCATTAGCAGCGATAGCACACAGCATCAGACACCAAACAAAGCCCACCAAACTTTTGCAGAATCGGCTGTAGCTCCCAAAATAGCTTGTCCTCCTCCCCTGCCTTACAGGTCGTCAAAATATAGGTGTTGCCAGACTGGTCATCCCAATCTTCAAGCACTTCTCCTGCCTCAGTGCGACCGACAACGTGACCAATCAGGTTGTATTTCACAATGCCAACCTTGGCAAATCGCTTCAGTACCGCATTTACTTCAATCGACGGCACAATAATTTCAATTCGTTTAACTATATCCATAGTAATCAAGACCAGAATGTTTGAATGATTTGAAAATAAACCGGAATACCGATGATGATATTAAACGGAAACGTCAGTGCCAGCGCCATTGAGATGTAGAGGCTAGGGTTCGCTTCAGGAATGGTCATCCGCATTGCTGCCGGAACCGCAATATAGGAAGCGCTGGCGCACAGCACCGCAAACAGCAGCGCATTCCCGGCTGACATCCCAATAATTTTGGCTATCCCAATTCCA
>JAGVDA010000256.1 GCA_020058975.1 Thermosynechococcus sp. WC_1
GAGAATGGGTAAGTATACTAATTTCACCTGAGAGGAAACGATAGATGTCTAAAATCTGTGACGATATCAATCAAACTGATCAAATGCGCTTCTGGGTTAGCGAATTAACTGCACTCTCCCCTAAGCAAGTTGACTCTGTATTAGAAGTGCTAAAAACTCGTAATGTTAGACCCATAGAGCCAGTGGCAGCCTAAGGTTAGGGTGCCATAAGACTGCTGCAACCCTTCTTATTCAGAGACTTTGAAACTCTGTTAAACTGCGAAGGGAATGATGTTGGGGTCTTGTAGCGTTTTGGGCAAGTCGGTTTTACAAAAGCCCCTAAAGTTTTTGTTTGTCTCTACTTCGGTAGGCGCTTTAGGTTCTGGAGATGGAGGCGGTGTAGAATTAACGCTCCTGAATACGGCAAGGCTGTTAGTTAGCCGTGGACACTCGTTGCACGTTGTTGCGCCCAAAGGCTCTAGACTTGACGGCATTACGGTGACTGAAATTGACGGAGTGCTTCAGGTTCCAGCTCAAACCTTATCTCGCGCTGTGCCCGTGACAATGCCCGAAAATTCGGTGCTGGGCAACATGTGGAACTACGTGCGGCAGGTGCAGAGAAGGTTTGACCTCATTATTAATTTTGCCTATGACTGGCTACCATTTTATTTAACCCCTTTTTTGACGACACCCGTTGCTCATCTCGTCAGCATGGGATCGCTAAATGATGCAATGGATGACGTGATTGGGCGTGTTGCAACGCAATATCCTCATTCGGTTGGCGTTTATACTCGCGCTCAGGCACAAACGTTTGCCTTTGCCGATGCCTGTGTGCCCCTAGGGAGCGGCTTAGATTTGGCACGCTACAGCTTTTGCGAAACGCCAGACTCAGCTCTGTGTTGGCTCGGCAGAATTTCTCCTGAAAAAGGGTTAGAAGATGCGGTGGCGGCATCTCAAGCGGCAAATATACCGCTGAAAATAATGGGTCAAATTCAGAACGAGCCATACTTTAGGCAAATTCAGCAAGCTTTTCCTGAGGCTCCTTTTGAGTATTTGGGGTTTCTCAATACCGATCAAATGCAGAATATTGTGCGTCGCTGTCGGGGACTGTTGGTCACGTCTCATTGGGTGGAGGCGTTTGGTAATGTGTTAATTGAGGCGTTGGCCTGCGGGGTGCCCGTCATTGCTTACCAACGCGGGGGGCCAATCGAAATTGTGCGGAATGGCGAAACGGGTTGGTTGGTACAGCCGGATAGTGTGGATGGGCTAGTTACAGCGATTCAATCGTTAGATCAGATTGACCGCAATGCCTGCCGTCAGCAGGCGGAGCAGGAGTTTTCTCTAGAGGCTTTGGGCGATCGCACAGAAGCTTGGTTTGATGCAGTGTTGAAATTTTGGCCGAGGGTTGGATAGATGAGCGTTATTACACTGCGGTCTTTGCACAAAGATTTTGGCATCAAAGAAATTCTAAAAGATGCCAGCTTTAGTTTAGAGCCGATGGCGAAAGTGGGGATCATTGGCACCAACGGGTCTGGCAAATCGACGCTGCTCAAAATGATGGCGGGGATTGAGCCGATTGACGGCGGCACCCTTTGGGTGAATCCAAGCGTCAAGATTGTGTATCTGCCCCAGCAGCCTGACTTAGATGATGAGCGCACGGTTTTAGATCAAGTCTTTGCCGACAGCGGTGAACAGGCCGATCTGGTGCGTGAGTATGAGGTACTTTCCGATAAGCTGGCGCACGGACAAGGGAATCTCGATCAGGTTTTGGCGCGGCTCTCGGACGTGACCCATCGGATGGATGAAACTGGAGCCTGGGATCTCGAAACCAATGCCAAAATTATTTTGACCCAGTTGGGCATTGAAGATTTTGAGGCCAAGATCGGCAGCCTCTCCGGCGGCTACCGCAAGCGGATTGCCCTTGCTACGGCGCTGCTGTCTAGCCCCGATGTGCTGCTGATGGATGAACCGACCAACCATCTAGATGCCCTCTCGGTAGAATGGCTACAAAGTTATCTCAAGCGCTTTCGGGGGGCACTGCTGCTGATCACCCATGATCGCTATTTCTTAGATCAGGTCACAAACGGCATTGTAGAAATTGACCGCGCCGATCTCTACTCTTACGACGGCAATTACTCTTACTATCTAGAGAAAAAGGCACTGGCAGAAGAATCCGCCGTCAGCACCCAGCGTAAGCACGCTGGGGTGCTGCGGCGGGAGTTGGAATGGCTCAAGCGCGGCCCCAAGGCGCGCAGCACGAAGCAAAAGGCGCGGATTGATCGCATCCGCGATATGCAGAATCAGTCTTTTAAGCAGGTACAGGGCAAGGTCGAAATTTCGACGGTGGGGCGACGGATTGGCAAGAAGGTGATTGAGCTAGACCAGATCTCGAAGGGGTTTGACGGGCGATCGCTCATTCACAATTTCAGCTACGAATTTAGCCCTGAAGACCGCATTGGCATTATCGGTCCCAATGGCGCGGGTAAATCCACCCTCATGAATATTATTACGGGTCTGATTGAACCCGATGAAGGCACCGTAGAAATTGGCACCACCATTGAGTTTGGCTACTTTGACCAGCACTCCGATGATCTCAGCCTTAACCCAACCCAGCGGGTGATCGACTACCTCAAAGACATTGCGGAACTCATCACCACCTCCGATGGCTCGGTCATTACGGCATCACAAATGCTGGAGCGGTTTTTGTTTAGCCCCAATCAGCAGTATGCGCCCATTCAAATGCTGTCTGGGGGCGAAAAGCGTCGGCTGTTTTTACTCAAGGTGCTGATGGCAGCACCCAACGTTTTGATTTTAGATGAGCCAACCAATGACCTAGATGTACAGACTCTAGCGGTACTCGAAGACTACCTTGAAGACTTTAATGGCTGCGTGATTGTGGTTTCCCACGATCGCTATTTTCTAGACCGCACGGTAGATACCATCTTTGCCTTCCAGTCAGACAGCACTTTACGCCAGTATCCTGGCAACTACTCGGTTTACCTAGACTTCAAGAAAGCAGAAGAGAATGCGGCAGCGGCGCAAGAAAAAGCAAACGCTGAGCTTCGCAAGAATCCGCTCAAAGCGTCTGTAGTGCCTGAACCACAGGCTACCCCTGCTCAGTCCGCTCGCAAAATGTCTTATAAAGAAAAGCGAGAGCTAGAGCAGCTCGAGGCTCAAATTCCTGAAATGGAGGCAGAAAAGATAGCTCTTGAGAAAACCCTCTATGGCAAAGCGCCATCAGGCGACATAAAGCAGCTTTCAGATCAATTTGCAGCGCTGGAGAAAAAAATTGAAGCCTCGACAGAGCGCTGGATGGAATTGTCAGAGTTGGCATCCTAGGAATGAGAATAAAATAAATTCAGTTTTGTAGGGGCGGGTTTTGCCGATAAATCTGGGATTTCCCAGAGCAGTATCATCTAAACCCGCCCTTACGTATATGAGCGTTTTCTAAAAATTGGACGCTATTTAATTCACGATCTTTAGAGCATTGGATTGTGATCAATTTAGGCCAGATTTTCCCTGAGGTACTTCAGATATAGATGTTCTACCTTCGTTCTCGCCCAAGGAGTTTTTCTAAGAAACTTTAAGCTCGACTTGATACTTGGGTCATGGGTAAAACACCTGATATCAATCATTTGCCCCATTTCATCCCAGCCATAATGCTCCATGAGTTGAGAGAGCATCATTTCTAACGTAGTTCCGTGTAAAGGATTGTTGGGTTGCTTGTTCTCCACTATGTTGCCCCGCAAAAATGCTTTGGATTTAAATCTACAGCACCACCGTCACACTGAATCAACCGTTCTATATGTTTAGGGGTTTGTGTTTGTAGCACAAGCCCCTAAACGTAAATAAAGCAGCTAGTTTAGAACGGTTTAGATTGTATTTACTGGTTTAAAGACGGTTTAGATTGCGGGAAAGCCACATTAGAGATAGTCGGAACCATTGCAGCATTTGATTGAATCAGTTTAGAGACGCTTTGAACCGCTTTGACGTATTGAGGGTCTGATGGAGACGCCACCAGTTTAGGGTTATCAGACAGCGCCTTGGTTTGGGCTTTGGTCAATGGCACTACGACATCAGGCACAATCCCTTTGTGGTGAATATCGGTTCCATTGGGGGTGAAGTAACGGGCGATCGTTACGTTTAGCCCTGACCCTCCAGACAGCGGATTAACCTGCTGCACAATGCCCTTACCAAAGGTTTTGGTGCCCACAATCGTTGCCCGTCGATGATCTTTGAGCGCCCCCGTCACAATTTCGCTAGCGCTGGCAGATCCCCCATCCACTAAAACGGTGAGCGGCAATTGGGTGACGGCGGTTCGATCCGCTTCATCTGTGCTGCTTTCGCCACTGCGAATTACGGTTTTAACAATTGCGCCCTCATTAATCCACAAGCGCGAAACGCCAACTGCCATTGACAGTAGCCCGCCTGGATTTTCTCTTAAATCTAAAATGAAGCCTTTTACCTTCTGTTTTTCAAGGGATTGAATGGCTTTCTTTACCTGTGTATCTGCATGATCGTCAAACTCTGAAAGATGGATATACCCAATGCGGTTGTTGCCTTCTTGCTTAACCGCAGATGTGACAATTGAAACTTGAATAACTTGGCGCGTGAGAGCCACGTCAAAAACGTTCTTGCCACTACGAGCAATCTTGAGTTTGACGATGGTGTCTGGTTTGCCCCGGATGAGGCTGACGGCTTTATCCACTTCTAGCCCTTTAACGGGTTTGCCATCTACTGCAAGAATTTGATCGCCTGATTTGAGTCCTGCTTTAAATGCAGGGGAATCGATCATGGCTTCAATGACCGTCAGCACTTTGGTGGTTTTATCTAAGGCGAGTTTTGCGCCAATGCCAGAGAGTTCACCAGAGGTTTGCTGCCGTAACTCTGTAAATTTTTGAGGCTCTAAAAAGCGGGTGTAGGGGTCATCTAGCTTTTTGAGAGCGGTGCGGATGGCTTCGTAGGCTTGTTCTTTAGAGCTGTAGTTTTTGCTCAAGAGCTGTTGGCGCGTTGCCTGCCAGTCGGTGTGGTTAAATGTGCCGTCAACATAGGTTCGATTGACGATTTGCCAGACTTCATCAACCAAGGCTTTGGGGCTATCTTTTAACCCAGTGGCGGGGATGCTTCGTCCACTGTGAGGGGTTAAGAGTATGGTGCTGGTTGCAATCAGTCCGCCGAGGGCAAAGAAACCAAGGGCGCGGAATGGACGTGAGGTTTGATTCATAGTTTGGATAGGCTCATGCTCAGCAAGGCTTTCTATCGCTCTAGGATAGTCTTTCTTTTCGGGTATTGGGGTTTATGACCGATTCAATCTACCGCAATCAACGTAAAATTGACCCTTGAGGTGCTTCAAATTAGATAGGATAAGCTAAGCCCTAAAATAATATGACTGATGAATAATCCTTCGCTGCGGTCAATGCCCCGTGACCAGAAAGCCGCTCCTTTTCCACGAAACACCGATGGCTCCATCTTAGGATGGCTAGAGCAATCGGGTCGTTTTATGGATCGAGAAGTCTTTATTGACCCTGCACTGCTCGAAGAAAATGAACTCAGCACTGAGCTAATGGGCGGTGATGACTATGGTGATGATGACGATGAACCGGAAGATCAAGAGGATTAATCGGTTTATTTTGCGAACTGAAGCTCTGCTTTAGGGAAAAACGTGATTTACCCGAAAGGCGCATGAGCGCTAGTCAAAAATAAGGTCAAACTAGCGCTAAGGTCTGGAGTGAGGGGTTGATAACATCAACCCCTACTTTTTGTGAATTCGCGTTGAGTAAGCCACCCAACGCCGACGTCTTTCAGTTAAATCTAATTCAGGCATGATTACAGATTGACAGAATTCCCTTTGTGACTAAAGTGTTGAGAGGGCTTAGACGTTCTATGTCCAATCGCCTCAAAACAAATAACTGATAATGCCTGCTGCGGAGAAGTTTTCATGAAGCTGAGATTCCTTTCGGTGTCTGTATTAGGTGCGCTGGCAATCGCCCTGCCGCCCGCATCAGCCAATACTCTCACCGCCTGGAACTTTGATGCTCAGCGCGATCGCCTTAGCTTCACCACCGATGAAGAGGTTCGACCTGTCGCCAAAATCATTGGGGATCCGACCCGTGTGGTGATTGATTTACCTGGGATTCGGCTGAAGCGCCCCAAAATATTGAGTGCGCTAAGCGGTAAGTATAAATCTTTGCGCATTGGTCAATTTAACGCCCAAACCACACGACTCGTAGTTGAGCTAGATCCTGGCTATAACGTTGACCCTAAGCGCATTAAGGTACAGGCCAATTCACGGCGCAGTTGGTCTTTAGTTTTACCAGAGGCTGGACAAGGCGACGACCAGCCAGAAGCACCACTTGCAGTTCCGGCGGTTCATCCAGATTTTATCCGTAATGGCAGCATTGGTGGCGTACTGTCCGTTGGGCAGGAAATGCGATGGC
>JAGVDA010000446.1 GCA_020058975.1 Thermosynechococcus sp. WC_1
AACCTAAACGGACTTTAAAGCTCACCTTTAACCACTTTCAGACATCTGATTCTATCTGATTTTTTTAGATCGCATTCAGTATGTCCTGACATTATTCATACATTTAGTTTGCAAGGTGATCGAAAACACCAAAATCACCTGACTTTTTCCTATTGTGTACAGATGAATTTACAGGCAGGATATCTGCATACATTGATCTTGTGTCCCCTCGTCGAATCAAACGACTCGCTTTAATGACCAAACCGAAGGCGAGTCAAATGAGTTTACTCAACTAAACATTAATGTCCTTAATGTTTTCTAAATTGATTCTTAATCTCTTGGGGGTACAGCGATGTTTATTGATCCAACTCCACTGTCGAATGGTTTAGGTTTTCTGGCTTTAGGGGGCTATATTGCAACCCTCCTGCCCACTAACTTAAGAATTGTTTTTCCCAAATCAAAACAGGCGACGATGCCAAAGTGGCTTCTCAAAAACCGCCGACTCATTGGTGTTCTGTCTTTCTGCTTAGCCTTAGGGCATGGCTACCTATTAGTTATTAAGAGAGATTTTGACTTTTTTGACCCTTCCACTTTTTGGGTCTATATCCAAGGGGTATCAACGTTTATTATCTTTACGCTATTGGCAGTTACTTCCAATGACTGGAGTATGAGACGGCTTAAAAAGAACTGGAAACGACTCCATAGCCTGACCTATTTAGCCATGTTTCTTTTAACCTGGCACGTCTGGGACAAAATGGCAGATCATTGGAGCTATTTAACGCCAGTCGGCTTAGCAACGCTGCTTGCAATTAATGCTGTTTACCTGTGCCGCTGCTGGATTGAACGTCGAAATAAGCAGCAAAGCGCCAATTCAAGGCTAAAGGAAAAAGCAGCCGAACCAAAAGTCCAAGAAAAGATTGCAGCTTAGTCCATTGAGACGGTGTTCTTCCCCATTGAACATGGAATTTCCAGTTATGAGGGCAAAGCACATGTCTTGGAAATCTTCTGCCATTTCGACCTTAACCACGATGACAATCATTTTTGGCGGTATTGGGTGCGTCAATGTATTCTCGCAATCTCAAAAAAATAGCGTAGCGGCGAATTTCTCTTCTGCCTCAAAACCCTTACGCACTTTAGCGGGGCATGCGGCTTGGGTCTATGCGATCGCCTTTAGCCCTGATGGGCGCTATTTAGCCAGCGGCAGCTACAACAAGCAAATTAAAATTTGGTCGTCCGCTAGCGGCACTTTATTACACACCCTCGAAGGTCACGGCGATGCGGTGGTTACTTTGGCAATATCTCCCAACAGTCAGGTTCTCGCCAGTGGCAGTTGGGACAATCGCATTAAGCTCTGGCAAATGGATACAGGTCAACGCTTAGCTACGCTCAACGGGCACACCGACGATGTACACGCGATCGCCCTAAGCAGTTCTGGCTCTTACTTACTAAGCGGCAGTGCCGATAAAACGGTGCGGCTATGGAATGTAAAGACGGGCAAAACCATTCGGCAACTGTGGGATGGCGATTTGGTCAGAACCGTTGCCTTTAGCCCTGATGGGCAAATGGCGATCGCAGGGGATGACAGTGGCACTATCAAAATCTGGCGCATCCGCGATGGCGCGCTATTGGCAAACTTAAAGGCGCATTCTGAGGCGGTACGGGCGATCGCCTTTAGCCCCGAAGGTCAAACCATTGCCAGCGGTAGTACAGACGGAACAATCAAACTTTGGGAAGCAAGTACGCACCTTTGGCAGCAAACGTTGACGGGGCACTCAGGCGCGGTTTGGTCGGTGGCGTTTAGTCCCGATGGCAATACGTTAGCAAGCAGCAGCTACGACAAAACCATCAAAGTCTGGAGCTTACCTAAGGGGCAGCTTGTCCGCTCTTTGACAGGTCATGACAAAAGTGTGTGGGCAGTAGCGTTTAACCCTAGTGCGCCCATTATTGCTAGCAGCAGTGCCGATGCAACCATTAAATTTTGGCCAGTTTTAAGTCAGCAACAAATCTTTTAATCACTCAACAATCCCTAGCATCAAGTGGAAAGATAATGACATGAATATTTACAGTTTTTATAAGACAAAAGTTATTGCTATAAATCCGCACAAACTAAGTTCTCTTGAGCAATGGAAACCTCCTTAAAATCAATATTTTTTAAGCAAAAAGTTTTGTTGACCTACATTCCTTGATGTTTAGTGATCATAATCACTAAACTCTTGAGACTAGAATCACTACGGTTAGATGATCTTCAGGTGATTCTATCTATACAGATGCAGTTGACGCAATAAGAAAGATCGTTTGAAATTTTGTGATTTTGGAGATTCAATATGACTATTTTACTCATCAATGATCTAGCTCTTGAATTAGTTGCCCGTGATTTTAGCGATGGTCATGTACCAAATAACGCTGGCCCCACGAAAACCTCGCGAGCTTTAGCGATTATTCACCTTGCAGCTTATGATGCCTATGCACAAGTGACGGGTGCTTTTCCTGCTCGTCTTGAAGCAGCAAAGCTTCCCAGTAGACCTTCAACACTTGGAAGTGATGATGCAACTGGGACGGTTGCTTTGCTAAGTGCAGGGATCTTAGCTGCGGAGCAACTCTACCCCGACTTCAGAGATTTCATTACTGAAGTGGTGACTTCAGGCGCTCGACTAATCAATGGCGATATCCTCAAGATCGTTGTCAATAAAAATCCGGTTGCGGTCGCATATGGCAGAGCCATAGCAGATGCTTGGCTGGATGCACGAAAAAATGACAATTCGGATTTGCCACAGGTTGACAGGCTTTACAGTAATGCGCCAGGGAAACATCGACCAGATCCAACTGGCTCCAACCCAAACGCACTAGGTCGATCCTGGGGACTTGTAAAGCCATTTGTGCTTGACTCTGTCGTAACTGATGCATTTTTAGGTAGCCCACCTGCACTGAATAGTGCTGAGTACGCCGCAGCATTTGATGAGGTAGCGGTTTGTGGTCGAGATGATATTTCTCGCCGAGATCCAGCTTTTCGAGATAAGGCCATAGTGGGCATTTTTTGGGGATATGATGGCGCTAATAAGTTAGGCACTCCTCCACGACTTTATAACCAAGTAGTACGGGCTATCCCAGAGTTGAAACCTGACAACCCCACCCCAAACCACGTCCAGCAGATTAAGATTCTGACGGCGATCAATGTGGCGATGGCGGATGCTGGGATTGCCGCATGGCATTGGAAATATGAGTATGATTTCTGGAGACCTGTCGTTGGGATCCGCGAGGCTGGTAAGGGTTGGGGACCCTCGGGTCGCGGGGACGAAAATACAATCCGTACTGAAGCTGACAACCCGTTCTGGCTCCCACTGGGTGCGCCTCAGAGTAACCCATTGAAGCAACCTACGATAAATAGTGTTACGCCTAATTTCCCAGCGTACCCATCAGGGCACTCTACCTTTGGCTCTGCCTGTTTTGAAACGGCTGCGGCCTTATTGGGTAAGCCTACTAATGAAATCATAGTGACATTTGTTTCCGATGAGTTTAATGACAAGACAACTGACAATTCAGGTGCCGTTCGCCCAAGGCTTGAAGAGTGTTTTTCGCTACAAAAGGCGATCTCAGATAATGAAATCAGTCGAATCTATCTAGGGGTTCACTGGAAATTTGACGCCACGGGTGGAAAAGAGGTGGGTGATAAGGTTGCAATAAAAGTTATTGAAGCCTTCTCGTAAATCTCCTGCCTCAAAAGCTTATGGCTCTCTCTAAAAGAGTAGAGTCTGGCAATCGCCCTTTACCCCTCAGCTTTCATTATTTGATGGGTTTTGGGTAGAAGGGGCGATCGCCCAAAGAGAGAGAAATACCAAACAATACTAAACTTGGCCTTGCACAACCTTTTGCGAGAGATGTCAATGGGGCTACCATCTGGTCAAGCTGATTCCCGTACAATGTGTCGCGAACCATTGTACGGGAATCAGCTTAGGGTCGGTAAAGCGACGAATCAGGATAAATTTAATAACCTGCCAACGTTAAGGAGTATAAACTGTGAGTCTGAAGGAAAAGCGCTACTTTGGTACTATATTCTTGCGGAAGCGCAGTATGAGTGGAGCGTGCATGGGGGTAATACCGATACGCCTGTGAGGCTTGGCGCAGTGGGAAGTCGCATTGTGGTTGAGACTTTTATGGGTCTGCTGCTCAATGATGGACATTCAGTGTTGCAGCAGGCTCCAGCGTGGAAGCCTGAAATTGGGAAGAAAATGGGTTTTGATATGGCAGATTTTATTAAGTACGTACTGAAACTCTAAGTCAACCAAGAGTTAGATATGCAATGCATGTAATCTACAAATGTAAGGCAGCAATGAAAAGAAACTTGATGAAGTCTGTTTTTTGATAAAGTTTTTTTCGATAGTAGAATTTGACAGCGAGGAAGATCAAATTCACTAAGTTTTTCCAAAATATCCCTCTTTGATCGCTCTGGGAGAAGAGAAATATTTCCAGAGACTGGAAGAGCATATAGACTATGCTTTTTATCGTATACTCCCTAACACTTTCTGAATTCGGAGAGGCTTAGCACAGATATTTTCCCATAGGGTGTTTTAGATTTTTTTCTGCTGAGGTTTATTTAAGAGATATATAGCAATCCTATGTCATTCATGAGAGTCATAATCCTCAAACCCCCTTGATTAAGGAAAGGCCATTCTCACAAATTAAGTAGGATTGTGCTACGTGGGTCATGTTCTAGATCTGTTGAATTGGAACTAAATTACACAACCAAACTCAAAGCGATTAATGAATAATCCAATTACAACATCATGCATTACAACTGATTTGGAAAAACAAATGGTTTTGCGAGCTAATCGCTTAATCCGAGTGCGGAAGGTTAAATGTTTACGCTCAATTTTCTGGGTATTGCGCTTACCTACCGTATGCTCGTCAGGGTTTAGCAGGCGTTCATAAGCTCCCCAGCCGTCGGTATAAAACTGAATAATCCCAAAGGGTTCTAATAAGTCTTTGAGCTTTACGAACGCCTCATCTGCATGAGTGGCAAGGACATAGGCCAATACTGCTCCTGAGTGATGGTCAATGGCGTGCCATAGCCATCGTTGTTGCGATTTATCCCCAACAAAACTCCACATTTCATCTGCTTCTGCTTCCATATCCTCCCACTGACAAAGATTCACGATGGTTTGACTCGGTTCAATCTCAGACAGTCGGGCTTCATTGACTGCCTTTAGGTCTGGCCCTTTTTTTTAATTCCTTAATCACTGTAGAGGGGCTAATCTCGAGCACACGAGCAGTATCCCGTATCCCACTCCCGTTAAGAGCCATCTCGACGATCTGTTGTTTGACCTTAGGCAGACGACCTTGGTAAGAGTAGTTCAAGATGAAGGTGTTCCGTTGACAATCTGGGTTCAGGCATCTATAGCGTGACTTTCCCTCTGCGGATCGTCCATGTCTGAATACATCAATACTTTGGCAAGTTGGACACGAAACAGGTTCTAATACCATTGGGTCTTAACTCCAGTTTTGGCGATCATTATCTCCCAATTCAACAGATCTACGACATGACCCGTAATCAATTAGTGATAACAATCACCAATACACCGTGATCACTGTCACAGCAAGCCTTTAGTGCAGTTGCCATACTACAGATGACTTAAGAAATTGAGTCATCAATGGGGAACACA
>JAGVDA010000413.1 GCA_020058975.1 Thermosynechococcus sp. WC_1
GAACGGCTCAGAATGAGCCAGCAACTGAAAAGGACCCACCAACGAAAACGTTGGACACCAATAAAAACGTTGGTGCAATTAGAATGTTAGTGGACGATATTGGACTCGAACCAACGACCCCCACGATGTCAACGTGGTGCTCTAACCAACTGAGCTATGCGTCCGTAGATAACCAAACTACCATAGCCGTAGTGAAGTTGCAAACAGGTAAAACTGGAAACCACAGCCTCAAAGCAGTAGCCAGTCAAGATAAATAGGAAAATTAGCGAGAGAACCGTGCGTCAAAATTGAGCCAAGCACCTACAGCTTTGAGCTAAAATTGAGGCTCTGACGGTATAGAGTTTGACCAAAACCATGAGCCAAGGCACGTTGTTCGATAAAGTTTGGGATTTGCACACGGTGCGAACCTTACCGTCTGGTCAAACCCAACTGTTTATTGGCCTACACCTGATTCATGAGGTTACGACCCCTCAAGCCTTCGCAATGCTAAAAGATCGTAATCTTAAAGTGCTTTATCCAGAGCGTACTGTTGCTACCGTTGACCACATTGTGCCCACCGAAAACCAGGCTCGCCCCTTTGCTGATCCGCTCGCAGAAGCCATGATGCAGGCGCTAGAACAAAACTGTCAGCAGCACAAGATTCGCTTTTATAACGTGGGTTCTGGCAATCAAGGAATTGTCCACGTCATTGCACCCGAACTAGGATTAACCCAGCCCGGTATGACCATTGCCTGTGGCGATAGCCATACCTCAACCCATGGAGCCTTTGGTGCGATCGCCTTCGGGATTGGCACCAGCCAAGTCCGGGATGTCTTGGCCTCTCAGACCCTTGCCCTTGCAAAACTCAAAGTTCGGCGTGTGGAAGTGAATGGAACTCTACAGAAAGGCGTTTATGCCAAAGACGTAATTTTGCACATCATCAGAAAACTGGGGGTTCAGGGTGGTGTAGGCCATGCCTATGAGTTTGCGGGCACCACCTTTGAGCAGATGAATATGGAAGAACGTATGACCGTCTGCAATATGGCGATCGAAGGCGGTGCGCGATGTGGCTACGTCAACCCCGATCAGGTTACGTTTGACTATCTTAAAGACCGTGAGTTTGCCCCATCAGGAGCCGACTGGGAGAAAGCCGTTGCCTGGTGGACAAGCCTTAAGAGCGAAGCCGATGCAGTCTATGACGATGTGGTGGTATTTAACGCCGCTGAAATTGCCCCCACCATTACCTGGGGCATTACGCCCAGTCAGGGGATTGGCGTAGATGAAAGCATCCCCGTCTCAGAAACGCTCCCCGAAGCCGAGCGACCCATTGCCCAAGATGCCTATGAGTACATGGACTTAGCGCCAGGGGTTCCGATTTTGGGGACTAAAATTGATGTCTGCTTTATTGGTAGCTGTACGAATGGACGCATCAGCGACCTGCGAGAGGCGGCAAAGATCGCCCAAGGGCATCAAGTGGCAGCAGGCATTAAGGCATTTGTGGTGCCTGGGTCAGAGCAGGTTAAGCAGCAGGCAGAGGCAGAGGGTTTAGATCGGGTGTTTGTGGCCGCAGGGTTTGAATGGCGCGAACCAGGCTGTTCGATGTGTTTAGCCATGAACCCAGATAAATTAGAAGGCCGTCAAATGAGCGCATCGTCGTCAAATCGTAACTTTAAGGGGCGGCAGGGGTCTGCCTCGGGCCGGACGCTGCTCATGAGTCCAGCTATGGTGGCAGCGGCGGCAATTGCGGGGCAGGTCACGGATGTACGGCAGCTACTTTAATAAAACGTAAAGCTTGCTTCATCGCTGAGACAAGCATTATTGTTGAAAACCCTTCTACAGTGGAGGGCAAAGAACCAGTTGTGTAACCAGGGAAAAATTGCGATGGCTGATACTGCACCCTTTGCGGTTTGGTTAATTCCCGCACCCAGCGATCGCCGCTGGCTGTCGAAGGTAATTCAAGACTATGCCGCAGAGTATAGTACCCCTGCCTTTGAACCCCACGTTACGCTCTATAGCGGTGAGGTTCAGCCATCGGAGAACTTAAGCGAAATTATTGCTGAATCTGTTGCTCCAACTTCACCCATTGCGTTAGAGGTGATGGGGCTAAACTATACCGCCGATTTTTTTAAGACTGGCTTTATTACGTTTGCCTCGGTTGAACGTCTTTCTCAACTTTCTTGCGCGATTCGCGATCGCCTCATTACGCCGAAAGAATATCTTCTAGAACCCCATCTCAGCCTGATTTATAAAGATATCCCCATTGAGCAAAAGCGGTTGGCAATGCTGCGCTTTGTGGTTTCTGTACAGACCGTTACCTTTGATACCGTCAAAGTGGTGATGCCTGGTGCTGAAGGGTGGTCAGATGTCGCGCAATGGACTGAGCAATCTCGGTATAGCCTTGTGCAGTCTACACCCGTGGGCTAGAAGGGCTGATTAGAGAGGCTGACTATAACGGTTGGCAGGTCGGGCAATAGTAGTATCGTCGTGCCCCTGAAACGTCTTTCACAATTGGGGTGCCGCACACAAAACAGGGCTGGTTGGCACGGCTAAACACCCAATGGCGATACTGCGATCGCCGGAGTCCTCTTGCTTTCAAGGTTGCGGCTAACTCAAGGTCATTGGTAATGCCGTCCGTTTGGTAAGACCGCAGTGGAATGGCGATCGCCGCTTCTGCCAGGGCAAACAACTGTGCCTCTGAACAGTCCATAGGCCGTCGTGACGGATGCACTCGCGCCACAAACGGGATTTCGCTGCGAAGGTAATTCCCTAGCCCTGCCAGAAAATGCTGATCGAGCAGCAGGGTGGTGAATCGACGGCGACAAAAGGCGGGGTTGATGAGGCGAGACTGAATGGCTTCGATGGTAATCGCGTCGCTCAATACGTCTGGCCCCAGGCACGTGAGAAAAGGGTGGGTGGCGATCGCCGCTTCATCTAGCACCTCAATATCTGAGGCACTATAGAGCAGCGCAGATTTGCGAGAGTTGTGAATGGCTAACCGAAGCTGCCGATTGGTTTGAGGATAGCTGTAGGCGCTTCTTATGACCCATTTGCCATAAAGCTGATTATGGCTGTAGATGCTGAGGCCATTGCCAAAGCGGGTTAGAAGCGCTTTGCCTCTTGGCTCAACAGCAATAATGTTTTGTGCTGTAAAGGCTGCTTCGTAGTGCTTGAGATGGTCGAAGGCAAACCACACTTCTTTAACAACGTGAGTTCGACGGAAAAAGATAGGCATAAGGAAGGCTGAGACATTAAGCTCAAAGTATTGACATTTAAGCAGTCTCAGCCATGGATAACAGTCTA
>JAGVDA010000231.1 GCA_020058975.1 Thermosynechococcus sp. WC_1
ATAGTTGATGGGAAAGCTCTGGAATTGGGCGATCGCAGCTACCTTCTCAGTCCTCAAGATCTCGCGGGACTGGACGTGTTGCCGGCGTTAATTCAAGCAGGCGTAAGCTGCCTCAAAATTGAAGGGCGGCTCAAAGCGCCTGAGTATGTGGCAAACGTTACGCGAGTTTATCGTCAGGCCATTGATCGCGTGTTGGGCAAAAACGCCACAACTGATCCCAGCGATCAATACAACCTTGAAATGGCCTTTTCACGAGGGCTTTATACGGGTTGGTTCAAGGGCATTGATAACCAAGCACTGGTTCATGCAAGGTTTGGCAAAAAGCGGGGCGTGTACCTGGGGGAAGTCAGCCAAATCCACGGCGATAAAATAAGACTAAAACTTGAAGCGCCTCTAAAGCTAGGCGATGGTGTGGTGTTTGACTGCGGACACCCCGACGCCCCCGAAGAAGGCGGTCGCATTTATGCCATCGATCCAGCAGGCAAAGACGTATGGATTACCTTTGGACGTGATCGCCTCAATTTCCGGCGCATCCACATCGGCGACAAACTCTGGAAAACCAGCGACCCAGAACTTGATCGTCACCTCCGCCAAACCTATGAAGGCGATACCCCCAAATTTCAGCAGCCGATCTCAATGGAGATTCACGGCAGTGAGGGGACTGTGCTAACGGCGATCGCCCGTGATCCCCAAGGTCATATCGTCCAAGTCGAATCAGAGATTCCCCTGAGCGCAGCCCACACCCAACCCCTCACAACCGAAAAACTAGAGGCGCAGTTAGGGCGGCTGGGCAATACGCCCTTTAAGCTCAGTACGCTCACCAATGCCCTAGAAGGCGACGTGATGATTCCGGTGAGTGCGCTGAATCGTCTGCGGCGAGAGATTGTGATGCAAATGGAAGAACGGCGATCGCGTCCCCAACATTGGATACTCAACGCCAATGCTACGGCTCAAGATTTGCTGCCAAAACAGTCGGTACCCTCTTTCTCCAAACCCGAACTAATCGTACTGGTACGGAAACTTGAGCAAATCCAGGTCGTACTAAACACAGGCGTTAACACCCTCTACTGTGAATTTGAAGATCCGCGTACCTATCGAGAGGCCGTAGAAATTTTCCGACAGCACCAAACGACTTCAGATCAAACCATTTGGGTTGCGCCGCCCCGCATTACAAAACCTGGTGAGCAGTGGATTCTAGAGCAGGTACGCCGCTGTAACGCCGACGGGTATCTGGTGCGCAACTATGACCACCTCAACTTTTTTGTGGGCGATCGCTGCATCGGGGATTTTTCGCTCAACGTTGCCAATGCCCTTACCGCAGAATACTTTCAAAACCTTGGTCTAGAACGCCTCACCGCCTCCTATGACCTCAATATTCAGCAGCTTAGCGGCCTATTGCAAAGCTGCCCCCCCAACTGGCTAGAAATTACGATTCACCAACACATGCCCATGTTTCACATGGAACACTGCGTCTTCTGCGCCTTTTTATCTGAGGGCAAAGACTTCCGCGATTGCGGCAGACCCTGCGAAACCCACGAGGTAAAGCTAAAAGACCGCGTAGGTTCAGAACACATACTTCAGGCCGATGCAGGCTGTCGCAATACCGTCTTTAACGGCAGCGCTCAAACAGGAGCAGAATCTTTGCCCCATTTACTCAATGCAGGGGCGCGCCATTTCCGTATTGAGTTTTTGCAAGAATCTCCGGATCAAGTGGAGCAAACCCTGCGCCAGTATCAGCAGTTGCTCCAAGGCAATATCACAGGCACTCAGCTTTGGAGACAGCTTAAGTTGCAGAATCAGCTTGGCGTGACGCGCGGAACCTTGGCTAAGGCTTAGCTCAACACTTAAGGCGTTTTTTCTGGCAGAGAAGACTAGAAGAGGCGATAGCGCCCTATAGAATAGTGAAGTCTGTGCCCTGTGCAGCTCATCTAATCTTTTCTTCTAGTACAACTCCACCCTTCCCACGGATAAACCATGCATTTTGACCTCGCCGAGACGATTCGCAGCTTTGGATATTTTGGCGTATGGGCGATCGTTTTTGCCGAATCAGGTTTACTGATTGGCTTTTTTCTCCCTGGTGATAGTTTGCTCTTCACAGCAGGATTTTTAGCATCCCAAGGGTTAATGAACGTCTGGATTTTAATTTTGGGCTGCTTTATTGCAGCCGTCGTGGGCGATAACGTCGGCTACACCACAGGGCACCGCTTTGGTCGTCGGCTCTTTCATCGAGAAGACTCTAAGCTATTTCATAAAAAGCATTTGATCCGCGCCCAAAAATTTTATGATCAGCATGGTGGCAAAACCGTTATTCTGGCGCGCTTCATTCCCATTGTTAGAACCTTTGCCCCCATCGTTGCGGGTATTGGGGCAATGGAATACCGCACTTTTGTGGGCTATAACCTTGTGGGCGGAGCCGTTTGGACTGTTGGCCTCACGCTCTTGGGCTACTATTTAGGCAAAATTATTCCCGATGTCGATAAATACTTGCTCCCCATCGTTGGCGTTATTATCGTCGTCTCAGTCGTTCCATCAATCTGGCACCTCTACCAACGTGAGTTCGACGGAAAAAGATAGGCATAAGGAAGGCTGAGACATTAAGCTCAAAGTATTGACATTTAAGCAGTCTCAGCCATGGATAACAGTCTA
>JAGVDA010000125.1 GCA_020058975.1 Thermosynechococcus sp. WC_1
ACTGCACTTACCGATGGCAGGGCCGCACTTTTTTTGTAGCTTTACCTTTTTTGATAAGCCCCATCACGAGCCACAGCGTTTCCCCGCAGCAGTTGCGTTTTTGCCACAGTGGCAGGTCGCCTGTGTGCGAGGTCAAGGCGTTTTGGTTGCAAACTTGCCCCTTACGCCCACATCTAACCTCACTCAGCTCACCGATTCTGTTTTAGAGATTTGGCAGCGGCTCCAGCGCCGCAGTGCAGCCTACCGTATGCCCTTCTCACTGCCGCTGATTCAGGTGCCCACACCTTGCTTAAGTCATCAAACTCGGTTCCTAGAGGCGGCTGAGGCAACATTGGCACAGATTCACCGTGGCGAACTCGAAAAGCTAGTGCTTTCAGAAACCCTAGAGGTCAAAACCGCAACGCCCCTGCCCTTAGCACCCACGCTGCATAAACTGCGATCGCGCTATGCAGACTGCCAGATTTTTTCGCTACGAGATGAGCAAGGCCAAGGCTTTATTGGTGCTAGCCCAGAGCGGCTGCTGCAAATTCAAGATCGGCAGCTAACGGCAGATGCCCTAGCTGGGTCAGCCCCACGCGGACACACGTTGAGAGAGGATGTTGTGTTGGGCGATCGCCTCCTCAACAGCACCAAAGATATCCATGAGCATCAGTTGGTGCTGTCTTTTATTCAGCAGCGACTGCAAAATCTTGGCATTAGCTCCCATAGGGCAACACCAGCCCACCTATTGCAGCTCCCAAATATTCAGCACCTGCGCACCTTAGTCACCGCAACCTTACCCAGTCACTTAGGGCTACTCAACGTACTGGCGGCGCTCCACCCTACTCCAGCAGTCGCAGGCACCCCGCAACATTGTGTAGAACCCTACCTCCGCCGCTACGAACCCTTTGACCGTCACCTGTATGCAGCCCCATTAGGGTGGGTAGACTATCGCGGCAACGGCAGCTTTACCGTCGGTATTCGCTCAGCGCTGGTTCAGGGCGATCGTTTACGGCTGTACGCAGGGGCTGGAATCGTCGCAGGGTCAGACCCTCACCGAGAGTGGGCGGAGGTTAGGCTGAAGCTGCAAACGCTTTTACAAGCCTTTGTTAATGACGGAACTTAGCCAAAATAATCTATCTAGAGAAAAGGGTATGGGGGAACAGCGCCTAAAAGAGGTGTTGAATTTACAGCCGATGTTGCACCAGATCTGAATACGCCCCCTGGTTTGCACTCTGGAGTGGATCAAGCTTTGGAGTTACTATCCACCACGATATAAACATCTTCAAAAACTCACATAACTCTCTGAATAAGACTTTTTAGACGTTTGCTTAAGCTTGTTGAACGCTAATGTCATAGTCCCAAAGGATTTTGGGTATTCTTTTATCAGAGAATAATGCAGCAAACTAAATCCTTATTCTTTTATGTCTAATCCTTATTCGGCTTAAAAATACAGTGAACAGAAATCATTGACTTGTATTATTTCATGGCAGATAGCGATATTTTTTAAGATTTAGAGTGCAAACTAGATACGATACCAAGTCGATGAATACAAATATAAAATCTTTGCAAGAGCGGCACCTATTATTATTTAATAACGACGCTCGTGAGCTTATTTCGCTTACTCGAGATAAATATAATATAGGCCGTCACCTTTCTAATGAAATTGTTGTGAATGGTGACCCAATTTCAAGAATACATGCACGTCTTCATAGAATATATGATGATATGAGAAGCGTTTTTCAATACCAAATTTTTGACGGGACTACTGACGAGAAGCCGAGTAAAAATGGCATTTTTATTAATGATAGTCGCTGCCGCTCCTGCATTCTTCACAGTGGCGATATAATTTCATTTGCCAATATTATTAAATCTGTATACATTCAAACAAGCTTGAATGATGTTGATTTTGAAAAATTCAAAGAAGAGGTTGCCTCCGATCAGTGTAAGCTCAATGCATTTTTAGATGATAAAACAGCAACTGCTGTTGAATCTAATCTGTCGAATCCTGAATTTACGACGATTATGCTGGGTGCTTCTTCTCCTTCATCAAAAGGTACGATTTGCATAGAGCTTTGAATTGCCGAGACTTAGGTTTTGTTTTACTAACCACGAATACTATGGTGTATCAACCTTCTAAAGATTTGGCTGATTCTCAAAGACTCAAGGTCATCTATCGGCAGCTTGTTATTAGCCTAAAATTCCATCACTCAGAAACCATTAGCCAGCTTCCACGAGATGTAGTGCTTCAGGCCATTAATGAAGTATGGGAATCTTCTGAGATCGGCTCTAACCAGCGCCCCATCGCGTGACCAAACACAGATAGTTCTTTCATGAGCTGATCAAACTGATCTGGGGTGAGAGACTGTGGCCCATCGGACAACGCCTTGGAGGGGTTGGGGTGAACTTCAATCATGAGCGAGTCTGTGCCAGCGGCGATCGCCGCCTTTGCCATAGACGGCACATAGCTAGACCACCCCGTCCCGTGGCTGGGGTCAATCATAATAGGCAGATGGGTGAGGGTTCGCAGGACAGGAATCACCGCGAGGTCAATGGTGTTACGCAGATATTGACGGTCAAAGGTGCGAATGCCCCGCTCACACAGAATGACATTGGTATTACCCTCAGACATGACGTATTCTGCCGCCATCAGCCAGTCGTCAATGGTCGCTGCCATGCCTCGCTTCAGCAGTACAGGCTTGTCTTGGGCACCCACCCGCTTCAACAGCGAAAAATTTTGCATGTTACGCGCACCCACCTGCACTACATCGGCAACTGCCGCAATTTTATCTAGGTCAGCCGCATCCATTACCTCTGTAATAATGCCAAGTCCAGAGGCTTCGCGGGCTGCGGCTAATAGCTCTAGCCCACTTTCGCCGTGGCCTTGAAAATCATAGGGAGACGTGCGCGGCTTGTAGGCACCGCCTCTCAAAAACGAAGCGCCTGCTGCCTTTACCCGCAGCGCTGTTTCAATAATCATCGCTTCGTTTTCGACTGAGCAAGGCCCCGCCACCACCACAACGGGGTGATGTTCGCCAATGGTAATCACCCCGTTTGGGGTGGGCACTTTAACTTCGCTAGCTTCCCCGTGGTGGAACTCACGGCTAACGCGCTTAAAGGGTTTTTCAACCCGCAATACTTTTTCAATCCAGGGACTCGCATCCTGGATGGCATCTGGATCTAGCGATCGCGTTTCGCCGACTAACCCAATGACCACCTTATGACTGCCCACAATCTTTTCTGGCGTAAACCCTCGGCTCGTCATCTCTTGACAGAGGCGCTCGATTTCTTCAGTAGGGGCACCGCTTTTCATGGCAATAATCATCAGGCTTGTCCTTTTGAGAATGTTCTCCACTGCATAGGTTCAATAGACCTCTTGTATCAATCTCAACCTCTCTCCCAGTGGGAGAGAAGGGCTAATTCCGGCTCCCCTCGCCCGTTCTGGGAGAGGGGCTGGGCGTTGCCCTGAGCTTGTCGAAGGGGGTGAGGGGCATATTTGGGCAAGAGATCCAACGTTGTAGTCACCTATGCTGTCTTTTTATGATAGTGTTCTCAGCTCTCTATCGCCTTGTCTCGCTCAATGAACCAGAATGCTGGGTTAGCTGCAAGAGCCAAAATGTGTGTCAGCGAATTGACATCCTCATTTTGAGTAAGCTACAAACTTTTGCCGCTGAGCTTTTGTAGTACTGTAATGAGTGCGCAAGAGATGCCTGAAGGTTTCTTCAGCGCAGCGAATCCAACCCTATAATTCGAGTGGGTATTGGTTCAATGCTCTGAAGTGTTTTTTTGCCTTGAGTTCGTACCCTGATTTCGTTTAATTAGCGAACCCTCCCACGTTTTTCGCCCTCTGCTGACCCTATCTGTGCGAGCCTATGCCCCGTCGTAACGATCTCCACAAAATTCTGCTGATTGGTTCTGGCCCTATTGTGATTGGTCAGGGTTGTGAGTTTGACTATTCTGGAACCCAAGCCTGCAAAGCGCTACGAGATGAAGGTTATGAAGTGGTACTGGTGAACTCTAACCCAGCCACCATCATGACGGATCCAGAGACGGCAGATCGCACCTACATCGAGCCGTTGACCCCAGAGATTGTTGAGAAAATTATTGCTAAGGAACGTCCCGATGCCCTGCTGCCCACGATGGGGGGGCAAACGGCGCTAAATTTGGCGGTGACGCTGGCTAAAACAGGGGTTTTAGAGCGCTATGGTGTGGAATTAATTGGCGCAAAACTCCCTGCAATAGAAATGGCGGAAGATCGCAAGCTCTTTAAAGAAGCAATGGAGCGCATTGGCGTGCCGATGTGCCCATCAGGGTTAGCCGAGACATTCCAAGAGGCGCGAGAGATTGCCCAGCAGATTGGGACTTACCCGCTCATTATTCGGCCTGGTTTTACTCTGGGCGGTACTGGGGGCGGCATTGCCTATAACCAAGAAGAATTTGAGTTAATTGCCCAATCTGGCCTAGACGCCAGCCCTGTCTCCCAAATCCTAGTCGAGAAATCTCTTATTGGCTGGAAGGAGTATGAACTAGAGGTAATGCGAGACCTGGCAGATAACGTGGTGATTATCTGCTCTATTGAAAACATTGACCCGATGGGGGTTCACACCGGCGATTCTATTACCGTTGCCCCTGCCCAAACCCTTACCGATAAAGAATATCAGCGCCTGCGCGATGCTTCTATTAAGATCATCCGTGAAATTGGCGTAGAGACGGGTGGCTCTAACATTCAGTTTGCCGTCAACCCCGTCACAGGGGACATGATTGTGATTGAGATGAACCCACGGGTTTCACGGTCTTCGGCGCTTGCGTCTAAAGCCACCGGGTTTGCGATCGCCAAAATTGCCGCAAAGCTTGCCGTCGGCTACACCCTCAACGAAATCCCCAACGACATTACCAAGAAAACCCCTGCCAGTTTTGAGCCGACCATTGATTACGTCGTCACCAAAATCCCCCGTTTTGCCTTTGAGAAATTCCCTGGTTCCGAACCGACCTTGACCACCCAAATGAAGTCTGTGGGCGAGGCTATGGCAATTGGACGTACCTTCCAGGAATCATTCCAGAAGGCACTGCGCTCAATGGAAAATGGACGCTTTGGCTGGGGCTGCGATCGCGACGAAACTCTTCCCAGTCTCGATCAAATTCGCGCTGGGCTGCGAACCCCAAGCCCTGACCGCATCTATACCTTGCGCCACGCTATGCAGTCTGGCCTGAGCGTCAGCGAAATTTATGAAATCACCGGAATTGATCCGTGGTTCTTAAACGAGATGCAGGATTTGCTCGAAACCGAGAATTTTTTGAAGCAGTCTCAGCTTACGGCACTCGATCACGACACCCTGTGGGCGATTAAGCAGAAGGGCTTTAGCGATCGCCAAATTGCCTACGCTACCCACACCCCCGAAGATGACGTGCGTGCCTATCGTAAGTCTCTGGGCGTAATCCCCGCCTACAAAACCGTCGATACCTGCGCGGCAGAATTTGAAGCATTAACGCCCTACTACTATTCCACCTACGAAACCGAAACCGAGGTGTTGCCTTCCACCCGACGCAAGGTGATGATTTTAGGCTCTGGCCCCAACCGCATTGGTCAAGGTATTGAGTTTGACTACTGCTGCTGTCACGCCGCCTACGCCCTTAGCGAAGACGGGTTTGAGACCATCATGGTCAACTCCAACCCTGAGACGGTTTCGACCGACTACGACACCAGCGATCGCCTATACTTTGAGCCGCTCACGAAAGAAGACGTCCTCAACGTTATAGAAGCTGAAAACCCAGAGGGCATAATTATTCAGTTTGGTGGGCAAACGCCCCTCAAGCTAGCCGTACCCCTCTCAGAGGCAAAAGCCCCCATTTGGGGTACCTCACCTGACTCAATTGATGCGGCAGAAGACCGTGAGCGGTTTGAGAAAATTCTGCGGGAGCTGGATATTAAGCAGCCTGCCAACGGCATTGCCCGCAACTTTGAAGAGTCTTTAGAAGTGGCACAGCGCATTCAGTACCCTGTGGTGGTTCGCCCCAGCTACGTCTTGGGCGGTCGCGCGATGGAGATTGTCTACTCCGATGCGGAGCTGGAGCGCTACATGACCTACGCCGTCCAGATCGAGCCAGATCACCCGATTCTAATCGACAAGTTTTTAGAAAACGCCATTGAAGTGGACGTGGATGCGATCGCCGACCACACCGGAGCTGTGGTCATTGGCGGCATTATGGAGCATATCGAGCAGGCAGGTATCCACTCTGGTGACTCGGCCTGCACCCTGCCCAGCCTTTCTCTGAGCGCCCCAGTCTTAGATCAAATTCGCACCTGGACGATTCAGCTTGCTAAGGCGCTGAAAGTAATCGGCCTAATGAATATTCAGTTTGCCGTCCAGGGCGAACAGGTGTTTATCATTGAGGCAAACCCTCGCGCCTCGCGTACCGTACCTTTTGTTTCTAAGGCCATTGGACGACCGCTGGCGAAAGTTGCGGCGCGATTGATGTCCGGCAAAACTCTGGCAGATCTGGGCATCACGGAAGAGAAAATCCCCAGCCACATTTCTGTCAAAGAAGCCGTTCTACCCTTTGAGAAATTCCCTGGCACCGACACCATCTTGGGGCCAGAAATGCGCTCCACAGGCGAAGCGATGGGGATTGACCAAGATTTTGGTCGCGCCTATGCCAAGGCGCAGCTCTCCGCCAACCAAAAGATTCCGCTCTCGGGCACTGTGTTTGTGACCATGAATGACCGCGATAAGCACGCGATTATCCCTGTGGTTCGAGACTTGATTGCAATGGGGTTTAAGGCGATCGCCACCACGGGCACCCGCAAGGTACTGCAAGAGGCAGGCTTAGACGTGGCGCTGGTGTTTAAGCTCCATGAAGGTCGCCCTCACGTTTTAGATGGCATTAAAAATAGCCAAATCCAGCTCATCCTCAATACCCCCTCCGGTGAAGAAGCCCAGGCAGACGGTCGCCTGATTCGGCGATCAGCACTCACCTATAAAGTCCCTATTGTGACCACTATTGCAGGGGCAAAAGCCACCGCCGCCGCCATCAAAGCCTTGCAGTCTGACCCACTAGATGTAAAAGCCATTCAGGACTACCACCTCGCCCTTATGTCTAAATGACGCGCTAAAGGTTGTCCAAAGATAAAAAAGCTGGTTTTAACAGGGAGCATTGGTTACATGGCAAAGGGTCGAAAAGTTACGTTTTATAGCCCAGCTTTCAAAAAAGGAGAGCAAGAAGTTGCCTCAGCCTGCATCACTATCCACGTTGGGAATGGTGATGTTGAAGGCATTATGCAGGTGGTCGCTGAAAAAGGTGGCGTCTGGAATGAAAAACGAACCCTGTTTATTCCCTACCCTTGCGCCTTCGTTGAAGTCGAGGCTGTTAAGGAAAAAGATGACTTTGCAGATCTGTTGTAAAGCATGGCTTGGTTCAAAAGCGGGTATCAATCATGATGAAACTTTTATTCTTCAATAGCTCCCGTTAGGATTGGATTAGGTGCCGAGAGATCGCACTGCCTCAGCTCAAACGGTGATCGCAGAGTCTGGTCTAGAAAAACTACGTTTGTATGGGCGGAAAGGTGTGATCGCACTCTCGGGCAAAAGGCGATCGCAGAATATCGACTAACCCAGAAATGTCATACCTATCATTAAGAACGATCATGTACACATAAGTACGAGAAAAATCCCCTCCTGGGAGGGGTGCCCGAAGGGCGGGGTGGGTTAGTCAGTAGCGCCATGACTAACCCACCTCTACCCTTCCCGAGCTATCCATTACGCACAAGTCGCTACAACCTATGCCATGCATGTATTCTGGAATTCGATTGCGCCTGAAACCATCACGGCTTTTCGGGCTATTTCGCACCCAGCCAGAAAGCGGAATCGCGGGTTTTTCGCTTTTCGAGCACAGATGGGTTAAACCAGGCAATGAGTTAGATGGTTTGTGCGTTCTAGAAATGGCGCAACCCATTTCTAGAACGCAATCCCACCAAGGATTACAGCGAGATCTGTGTAATGGATAGCCTTCCCGAGAGGGGATTAATGAATCGGTTTATGGCAAAAACCTATATAAAATGGCAACTTCAAGACTTGTGTGTATACGGTAGCTACGGTAAAGACTTTCGTTTACAGTAGATGCCCAGGCTAGGAGGGGTTATTTCTCTTGTTTCCAATAAAAGGAATGCATGCTCAGCTTTTTACGAAGCCAGTTTGGGATGAGACGATATTGCTTACCTAACGTGAGTTCGACGGAAAAAGATAGGCATAAGGAAGGCTGAGACATTAAGCTCAAAGTATTGACATTTAAGCAGTCTCAGCCATGGATAACAGTCTA
>JAGVDA010000008.1 GCA_020058975.1 Thermosynechococcus sp. WC_1
ATGGGTCTGGGAGCCTGTACAAGTACTTGACGAACTAGTGGCAAAAACGGTAACGGTTGATATCAATGAGGGGAAAATTATTGAAGATAAGCCAGAGATTGAAATTATTGCTGGCAAATTAAAAGACTCTAGAGAACAGATTCTTTATTACCTAAGTCAGGAGAAATTCCCGACTAGACAGATTTATGTTCAAGGGGGGAATGAGCAATGGTTATCTAGAATCTTGTCAACAAACGGAAAAGTAGATTGTTGCGAACACCTTACTGTTGACAAATTAATTCAAGAGTTAGATGACAGATTTACATTTTTTGGGTGGAAAAAAGCTAAAGAGGGGTTTCAGAAAGTGATAGTTGATTGTCCATTAAGGATTGGGAAAAACGTTCACAGTGCTTCAAGGTGGAACGCTTTACCTAAAATCAAAGGCATATTAAAGCTGCCAGTGTTGAAGCTTGATGGCACGATTGTAGCCAAAAGCGGGTATGACGATGACTCAGAATACTTAATCGATTTTGACCATAATCAGTTCAAATTCAAGACAAATCCAACAAAAGAAGATGCTTTGAGCGCTTTGGCCTTGTTGAAGGATCTAATCAGTGAGTCTGCACTGGCTGACGATAAATCAAGGGCTGGCGTTATCGCTATGCTTCTAACTGCTGTTAGCCGTAACACTTTTGACTATGCCCCATTGTTCGCAATTAGCGCAAATAGTCCAGGGGCTGGGAAAGGGGCATTAACGCAAGTTGCAACTATTTTTGCAACTGGGAATTCAAGTGAGGGGCTAACTACTTTTAACCCTGAGGAAGTGGAATTCAAGAAGACATTACTTTCTACCTTGCAGCGTGGATCGTCTGTCGTTTCATTTGACAATATAAACCGTAACCATGTTTTTGGGGGAGCAGAGATAGAAGCCGCGTTAACTTCTCCCACATTTTCGGGAAGGATGCTTGGCGGCAATGAAATTGCTTCTTTTAGTACAAAAGTTTTATGGTTAGCAAACGGGAATAAATTAAGATTGTCGCTAGACATGGGAAGGCGAACAATTTTAATTCATTTAGATGCAAAAGAAGAGAACATTCTTGAGAAAGAATATAAGCGGGATATGGTTTCTCTTGCTATTGCAAATAGAGGGGAATATGTTTCAGCCGCATTAACTCTTTTGCAAGCATTTCTGTTAGAAAGACCAGTTGTAGGCGTTAAGCCTCTAAACGGTTTTACTCAGTGGTCAAATGTCGTAAGAAATGCATTGATCTGGCTGGGAGAGGTTGACCCAGTTCCGACATCTTCGGAAATCTATTCGCTTGATGGGATAGACGAACAGAGAGCCATCCTCGCTAACCTACTGCACTCCTGGAACGCTGCTCATGGGACGCGGCATATAACCGCTCGCGAAATTATCTCTATGGCGACAGGCGAGTATGCAAATCAAGGGTTGAAATCTGCCCTTACAGATTGCGCTATAGACCGCTATGGGCAGATGTCCACTGTCAAGCTTGGGCAGTTTTTACGGTCTAACGCAGACATTCGCGTAAATAACATGCGCTTTATTAAGGCCAAGGTTGACCGAAACGACGTAGTTTGCTGGGCCATTGAGATCTTCTCCGAAGATGTGCGGGGGTTGAACTCAACCCCCGCAGTAACCCCCGCAGTAACCCCCGCACCCAGAACTACTGATATGACTGACTTTCATCCTCTTGCGGGGGATGCGGGGGTTGAAAATGGGTTACCCACACATGAGAGAAAAAATGATCAAGAAAAAGATCAAGAAAAAAATATATATAGGGCTATAGGGACGGATCTATCCCCCGCATCCCCCGCAAACTCCTCAAACGGTTACAGAGAGCCACTTCTGGGTGCGGGGGTTACTGCGGGGGACGTGCGGGGGTTGAGTTTATCCCCCGCAGAAGGGGATGAAGAGGTTGAATTTTGACGACAAAGACCACGTTGAAGGGGATAGGAGCAATGTTTAAGCTGCGAGATTATCAGGTTGAGAATTCAAGAAAAGGCTGTGAGATTCTACGTCAGCACAAACTTTTGGCTTTGATGTTTGAATGCCGTGTTGGGAAGACATTGACGGCTCTCGAAACAGCCCGACTCTATGGAGCGAAGTCCGTCCTCTTTCTGACCAAAAAAAAGGCAATGGCATCTATCCAGTCGGACTATGACGCATTGGCTCCAGGCTATGTCATTGACATCATCAATCACGAGTCGATGCATAAAGCGCTAGGAGACTACGATTTTGTGGTCGTGGATGAGTGCCACACCTATTCAGCCTTCCCCAAGCCATCTGCTCGGTACAAAGCCTTTAAGGAGCGTTTTAGCCGCCTCCCGATCATTTTGGTGTCAGCTACCTTTACCCCCGAAAATTTTTCACAAATTTATCATCAGTTCAACCTTTCGGACGCATCTCCATTCCGTGAGGGGAATTTCTACCAATGGACTAAAAATTACGTCAACGTCCGGCAGCGCGTTCTACCGCAAGGAACAATCAATGATTACACAGACGGGATTGAAGAAAAAATCATGCCGATGATCGAGCCATACACGCTGAGGTTTACCCAAGAGCAAGCTGGATTTATCGTGCAACTCCACGAACACTTTTGTTACGTCCCGATGCCTCGCAAGCTCAAAGATATCGCTGAATGCCTAATGCGCGATGCCGTGGTTGAGGGGAGAACAGGCACCATTTCAGCCGAGAATGCAGCGGCATTGCAGCAAAAGGTTCACCAACTTCATTCGGGAACGATACTTCTAGACGAAGTGCCAGATGAAAAGCGGCAAGCATTGGTTTTAAGCGACGCTAAGGCTCGGTTTATTGCCGATAACTGGCCTACAGAGAAGCTGGTTATCTTCTATCAGTTCAAAGCCGAACTACTAGCGATTCAGTCTGTTCTAGGCGATCGCATCACGACTGACTTAAAAGAATTTCAAAACTCTAATAAGTCATGCGCTTTTCAGGTTGTCAGTGGACGCGAAGGGGTTGACCTTTCTCTAGGTCAAATTATTGTCTTTTACAACATTTCTCATAGCGCGGTTTCATATTTTCAAGCAAGAGACCGACTCACAACCTCAAGCAGGCGAGAGTCCCATATTTATTGGTTGTTTAGCTGTTTTGATCAAGAGCCAGGGCTTGAGAAAGAAATTTATGATGTGGTCATGAGCAAGAAGAAATATACAGTCAACCATTTTAGGAAAGGCAAATGCTTGAATCCGAAATTCAAAAGCGGCTTATCAAACAGTACGAAGCCAAAGGATTTTATACCATCAAAATTATCAAAGCAAATAAGGCTGGCGTCCCCGACCTCCTATTGATCAAAGATGGTATTGCCTCATTTGTTGAGGTCAAATCAGCTAAAGGGATAGTAAGCCCAATGCAGCGACTGAGAGCAAAGGAATTAAGGGCTAAGGGGTGCCAAGTCCAGTTCTTAACCGAAGGAGGGAGAGAAGTTAATGAAGGAACTACTAGAAAAACCGAAGATTTTTGAGGTAGGGGAATGGGTCTATATCAACGAACTCTTTACCGACGAACTAGGGACATTTGTACGGCATCGCTTACTGCGAGTTGATAAGCGGACAAAGGCAGGTGACGCAATTTATCTATGGTCGAACGGCGTCAGATACCCCTTAGGGCAATGTGGGCCACCCGACTTTACAGAGGCCGATATAGATGATGCTGTGGGCCTCATCCAGTCCGTCTCCGATGAGCCTGGGATATCGCAAATTCGAGAACTGTTAGCCCAAATCTGCCCACTTGAGATAAAACCCAGGATTTGGGCCAAGTTAAGCAAACCCGACAAAGACAAATTAACGATTAAATAATGGCACACCCAAAACAACAATTTTCCCAAAATGGTTCACACACAAAGGCATTGCCACAGCCCCAAAAAGAACCAAAATTAACAGTTGAAAAACTTGTAAAAGCGGTGCCAAAAATTGGATATATCACCTAGAACAGCAGGATGCCCCCGCTGTACCGCGAGGGTACTCCTGATGCGCGTCAGCGGTGGGAGGAATGCGCGTGAGCGGACGATTGCACCCGCCCACAAACTAGCAGGCAAAGCCCTAGCGAGATGGGCGGGTGTATGAGGACGCGAACAAATCTCTTGTTCTTCTTTGCCAAAACATTGCATTGCGATATCACATGTGATAATATTGATGGCATGGAACAAATACTTACCATCGTTTGCAAACTTAGCCCAACGCCAGAACATGTCGCCCAAATCGAGGCAACATTGAAGGCATTTGCTGATGGTTGCAACTATGCCAATGAAGTAGTTAAGCCTCAGACCACAAGCTCTGTGACCATTCAAAACTTGGTTTATCAAGACTTGCGATCTATGTTTGGGCTTAGTGCTAATTTGGCTGTTCGTGTTTGCGCTAGAGTCGGAGCCAATCGGAAAACTGCTAAAGCTAAGAAGAAGACGGTAGAGTCTTTTGACCCTACTAGCATCGATTATGATGCCCGAATCTTCGACTTTAGAGAGAAAGACAATGTTGTTAGCTTGACGCTGATGAATGGTCGTTATCGCATTCCGCTGGACATTGGAGAATATCAGGCTGTTAATCTTAACGGCAAGAAACCAACGTCGGCTCAACTTTGCAAACATCGAGATGGTAGCTACTATATCCACATCCAAGTTAAAACCATTCCACCAGATACCACCGACCCAGAAAGGGTAATCGGTGTTGATTTGGGACGCTCTGATATTGCCGTGACTAGTGATGGTGATAGCTGGAGCGGAAAAGACATTAAAGCGACTAGAGATAGATTCTCTAGAACCAGAGCATCGCTCCAAAGTAAAGCCACGAAAGGTACTAGATCGACACGGCGTAGATGCCGCAAGATCTTGAAACGACTGTCGGGCAGAGAGCGGCGTTATCAAACGAATCAGAATCATGTCATCAGCAAAACCATCGTGTTCAAGGCAAAAGCTAGTAAGTCTAGTATTGCATTGGAAGATCTGACCGGAATCCGAGAACGAACCAATCAACAACCAAGGTCTAAGACTGAGCGCAGACGCTCCAATAGTTGGGCATTTTATCAACTGCGAATCTTCTTGACCTACAAGGCTATTGGGGCTGGAGTAAAGGTAGTAATGGTTAACCCCCGCTACACTTCCCAGATGTGCCATAAATGCCTGCACATCCACCCTGTCAAAGGGCAGTCCTATCGTTCTGGCAAAAGATTTAAGTGCGGTCATTGCGGTTTTGTTGGTGATGCTGATTCAAATGGCAGCTTGAATATTGCTGCTCTTGGAGTGCCAGTCAATGCGCTCAAAGGTTCGATATTGTCCTGCAACTTGCAAGAACATATCAGGGCTATTACAAGCCCCCGCTATATTGTGAGCCTGACGGCTCACAATATAGCGGTGGGTAGTTGACTCAAAGACAATTGGCATCAAGGGTGAACAGACGGATTATTGAGGGGAGAGTTGTGCACCCTAAAGATTGGGCTGCGGCTAAGGCTGCGGCTGCGGGTTTGGCTGCGGCTAGGGCTGCGGCTGCGTTTGCTCAATCAAAAAAACTTATTGAGCTACTGGCTGCTGCCAAAATCTAAGTAAATCTTGCTCAATCTCTACCAATGGGTGTACAATGGGCACATACCACTAGAGGACTTTATGGACATTAACGATTTGACGATTGGACAATGTAAAGAGCTAGTGAATCTGTTTGGCAGTCAGCCCTCTGAAAGTTTGCACAAAACTTTTGTTGGCAAATATGTAATTTGTCGCTCTCGGAATGAAGGATTGAATGCCGGAGTTGTTTTGGCGGCAGACTCAACAGGAGTGATTCTAGGCGAAGCGCGTCGTCTGTGGTATCACAAGCCACTGAAAGAAAGCGCTTGCTGGTATGAGGCGATCGCAAATAGCGGGATAAGCCCGGAGTCAAAGGTTTCGGAACCTGTGAGCCAAAAGTTGATTTGCGAAGATTACTCGCTTACCGTTTGCACTGCAAAGGCAGAAGAGTCAATTCGAGGAATTAAATCGCATGAAAATTAGCTATGGCATTAAGCATGGGTATGGGTATGGCATTAAGCATGAATCTGGGTCTGGGTATGGGTATGGGTCTGGGTATGGGTATGGGTACGGGGATGGGCATGGACATGGGTATGGGTATGGGTATGGACATGGGTATGGGTATGGGTATGGGTCTTCTGGGTATGGGGATGGACATGGTTCTGGGTCTGGGCATGGGAATGAGGACGGGGATGGGCCTGAGGATGGGCCTGACTCCTCGTCCCTCTTGCCAAATCCCTAGTAATGTGTGTACAATGGGCACATACCACCGAGGTTGAATATGTCGCAATACGCCAGCCGAGTCAGTCCAAGCCAGTCCGCCGAATCAATTGCTTTAGAAGATGCCGCCTACGAAGCAGGGGTCCTTTGGGCCATGCAGGGGAATAAAGCAGTCCCTAAGGAAGCCCAAGTCTTAGGGCAGTGGATCCACCCACGGCGAGGCTTTGGGGCTGCTGTAGATTTCAGGAATGGATTTAGAGCATGGGGGAAAAAATAATGTCCAGAGGTAGACGATTTGTGATGTGGCTGATCAAAGACGATGAGCAAGTCTTTGATCGGCTACTTGAACAATTTCATCCAATGAGCAAAGCCGACATTGTGCGGCAAGCCCTCCGAATCCTACTGGAAGGGACAGATGGTAAAACCTAAATTATTCTGGAACACGCACCTTAAAGAACGCCGTTCATCGAAAGCGTGGGCAGAGCATTACAACATTGCTCGATCCACCCTAGATGCATGGTTTCTAGCGCTGCCACACAAGAAAGTCTTTGAAGCTCTAGAGCGCGGCGATCGCCCTAGAAAACGTGGCAGAAAAGAAAAGATATGGGTCGATGTTTTCGGTACGCAAAAAACGTTAGCTGGCTGGGTAAAGGTCTACGGCTACGAGAAAAGATATCTACGCCAAAAAATCAAGCAAGGCGATATTTTTTTAGAGCTATTTCGCCCAAAAGCAAAGGAGATTCTTGATGAGCCAATCATCAGAAAAAACGGGCAAATTCAGCTAACTTGGCAGGGGCGCTCAAGACCTGCAATGGACTGGGCCGAATATTTCGGCGTTTCAATCCATGAATTTTATCAGGCAAAAAAAGCTCATGGGAATAATGTCTTTGAGTATTTTAGCCAAAGGGAAGTTGGATAATGGCGCATCCCAGTCAGCAGTTTTCGATGAATGGATCTCATACTAAAGCTCGGTCATACAAGCCCAAAATCACGCCTGAGGACGCGGTTAAAGCTGTGCCTAAATTGGGCTATATTAGCCACAAGCAACTAGCGAGAAAATTAAACGTGTCTCCTTCAACGCTAACAAATGTCCTCAAAAAGGTTGAGATTGGCATTGAGATTGAAATGTTTTTTATCGGCAACAGAGAGAAGTCATACAAGAGAGTCCAAAATGAAACTAACAACTGAACAAGAGTTTTTTTTGCAAGCGGTAAAAGCGCAAATCAAGGGGCTTCCCCGAGAGCAGCTTGAGAAAGAGTTTATTGATATGTTAGAAGGAGCTATAAAAAAAGAAGCATTTTTTAAGGCAATGATGCTGGAAAGTGCGGGGATCTTATGAAAACAGCCCTAACATTTTTCTCGGGGGCTGGCGGTATGTGTGCCGGGCTTGCCCAGGCAGGGTTTGAGATTATTGGCGGCAATGAGTGGGACGGCCCCATTGCTGATATTTGGGACGCAAACCACCCTGGCTTGAGATGCGATCGCCGTTCAATCCTGGACATTCCCATCGAGGATCTGCCCTATGCCGACCTGTATCATTTCAGCGCACCATGCCAAATGCATTCTCAGGGCAATCCCAACAGGGTAACTGGGA